>JADYYY010000004.1 GCA_020853395.1 Acidobacteriota bacterium | reverse complement strand
GGCCGTGTCACGGCCGCGGCGCCCCGGCTCTGTTTTGTACGTTAGCGTCCGGCCGCCTCGGCGAGCATCCTGCGCGCCGCGGCTTGCGGATCCGCGGCGGCCGTGATGGGACGGCCGATCACGAGAAACGAGCTGCCGGCAGCGATCGCGCCGGCCGGCGTCGACGTGCGCTGCTGGTCGTCGGGCGCGGCCGCGGCGCTGCCGCCGCGGATGCCCGGCGTGACGATCACGAAGTCCGGGCCGCACGCCGCGCGAATCGCGGCCGTTTCCTGGGGAGACGCGACGACGCCGTCGAGACCCGCGTCGCGCGACAGCCTCGCCAGGCGCACGACCTGATCGATCGGCGACGCGTCGATGCCGACCGATCGCAGGGCAGAGGCGTCGAGGCTCGTCAGCACCGTGACGGCGATGACCAGCGGCCGGGCGAGCCCGCGCGCGGCCGCCGTCTCGTGCGCGGACCGGCGCGCGGCCTCGAGCATCGCGGGGCCGCCGCTCGCGTGCACGTTGAGCATCCAGACGCCCAGGCTCGTCGCGGCCGCCACCGAGCCCGCCACCGTGTTCGGGATGTCGTGAAACTTCAGATCGAGGAACACGCGGTGCCCGTCGGCGACGAATCGCTCGACGAGGTCTGGGCCGGCCGACGTGAACAACTGGCTGCCGATCTTCACGCCGCCGACGGCATCCCGCAGCCGCGCCGCCAGCGCGACGGCCTCGCCGGCGTCCGCGACGTCCAGTGCGGCGAGAATCGGGTTCGTCGTCACGCGTGCGCCCTCGCCGCCAGGTCGACCTGGCCGACGAGATCGCGGACCCGATCGAGACCGTGCCGTCGGAAGTAGCCGGAGATCCCGTCCACCACCTTGCCCCAGAGGAACGGATCGACGAAGTTGGCGGTGCCGATCTGCACGGCCGACGCGCCGGCGATCATGAACTCGAGGGCATCCTCGGCGTTCGTGATGCCGCCCATGCCGACGATCGGGATCTTCACGGCCTGAAAGCACTCCCACACCATGCGAACCGCGATCGGCCGAATCGCAGGTCCGCTGAGCCCGCCGAGCACGTTCGTGAGCTTCGGACGGCGCGTCTCGACGTCGATGGCCATCGCGAGAAACGTGTTGACCAGCGAGATCGCATCCGCGCCGGCGTCCTCGGCGGCGCGCGCGAACGACGCCGGCGCCGTCACGTTCGGTGTCAACTTCGGGATGAGCGGCAGCGCGGTGACCTTCCTGACGGCACTGACGACGTCGTAGGTGCCGCTGAGGCTGCAGCCGAACTGGATGCCGCCCTCCTTGATGTTCGGGCAGGAGATGTTGAGCTCAATCGCGCCGACGCCCTCGGCGTCCGACAGCACGCGCGAGACCTCGCAGTATTCCTCGATCGTGGACCCGCACACGTTGACGATGACCCTGGCGCCCAGACGCCGCAGTTCGGGCAGTTTCTCGGCGACGAAGCGGTGCACGCCGATCCCCTGCAGGCCGATCGCGTTCAGCATGCCTGCGGGGGTTTCGACGATCCGCGGAGGCGCGTGGCCTTCACGCGGCTCGAGGAACAGACCCTTGACGGCGACGCCGCCGAGCGTCGTGAGGTCGATCGCCTCCGCGTACTCGATGCCGTAGCCGAAGCAGCCGGATGCGGCGATCACGGGGTTGCGGAGGGTGAGCGAGCCGATGGCGACCGAAAGATCCATGCGCCCTCAGTGCGCGACGAGACGGTCCCAGACGAGCTTGGACGCGTCGAACACGGGGCCGTCGAGACACGACCGTACGAAGTGCTCGCGGCCGTCGTGCTGGACGGGCACGACGCAACTGTAGCAGCCGCCCATCCCGCAGCCCATCACCGGTTCGAGCGAGACGAACACCGGGCAGCCGGCGCCGGCCGCCAAGGCAGCGACCGCCCGCATCATCGGCGTAGGGCCGCACGCGTAGATCGTCACGGCCGACGCCGGAGGGCGGCTCGCGAGATCGCGCTCGAGCGGCACCGTGACGCGGCCCCGCACGCCGGCGCTGCCGTCCTCGGTCGCGAGCACGAGCCGCGCGCCCAGCCTGGCGAAGAGCTCGCGGTAGTGCAGGTCGCCCGCGGTGCGCCCGCCGTAGTACAAGGTCATCGGCGTGCGGCGCGCGGCGAGCGCTTCGGCCAACGTCACGAACGGCGCGAGGCCGACGCCGCCCGCCACCATCCACGCGTCGTCCGGTGGATCGACGGGCACGAATGGCTGGCCGAGCGGGCCGAGCACGGCGCACACGTCGCCGGGCTCCGCCGAGAACAGCCTCGACGTTCCGCGTCCGACCCGCTTGTTGAACAGCGTGATGCCGCGCGGGCTACCGTCGTCGTCGCGGAGGATCTCGAAGATGGAGAACGGCCGGCGCAGCAGCGGATCGAGGCCGGGGGCGGTCTTGATCATCACGAACTGGCCGGGGCGCGCCAGGCGCGCAACGTCCGGCGCGGCCAGTGCGAGCACGTTGTAGTCGGGCGAGAGCCGGGTGTTCGCGAGCACCTCGGCGTCGACGTCGACGGGCATGACTCGGGCCAGTATATAGACTCATGCGTTATCTCCGCATGTTGACCAACGCCGTCGCGGGCGGCGTGCTCGCTGCCACGTATCTGGCGGCGCTGATCTTCCAGGTCAACCCGCAGTTGCCGCTGCTGTCGACGACCGCCGTGCGGTGGCTCGGCGCCGTCGTCGCGTTCTATGCGCCCTACCTGACGGTGCTGCTGTACTTCCTGATGCTCGGCCGCGATCTGCTGTCGCTGCGTCCGCTCAGGCCGGCCTGGCTGAGCGTGAGGGTGCTCGCGTGGCTGGGCGCCGTGATGACCGCGGGCGCCGCCGCGCTGACCTGGGCGAACCTCGAGATCTTTCGAACCGTGCTGAGCGACGAGGCCGTCGATCGCATGCGAGCCGGCGCGTGGGCCGTTACGGCGTGTGCCGCCGTGCTCGCCGGCATCGTGGTGCTGCGCTACGCGGACCGGCGCCGCGGCGGCCGGCCGGTGACGGCCTTGCTGATAGCGGCGCTGTGCGGTTCGGTGGCCGTGCCGCTGTGGCTCCGCGGCCCTGGAGAGACGTTCGTGCGGGTGCCGCGCCGATCGGCGGATGAATCGCATCCGGCCCTCCGCGCGCCGCGCCTGCCGCTCACGTCCGCGCCGAGCGTCCGCATCATCGCGCTCGACGGCGCATCGCTCGGATTCATCCGGCAGCGCGTCGCAATCGGGCAGCTTCCGAACTTCGGCCGCCTGCTCGATCGCGGCGCCGTCGTCGATCTGGCGACGATCACGCCCACCGACGCCGAGCCGGTCTGGGCGGCCGCCGCGACCGGCAAGGCTTCCGGCAAGAACGGCATTCGATCGCGCGCGGCCTACCGTGTCACGCCGGCCGATCCGGTGGCCGCCGACGTCCTGCCGAAGTACTGCTTCGCGACGGCACTGCCCGAACAGGGCTTCGTCGGGCAGGCGCCTCCGACGGCTGCATCGCTCGTCGCGCGGCCGATCTGGGACATCCTCGCCGACTACGGCCTGGCGTCCGGGATCGCCGGCTGGCCCGTGACCTACCCTGCGAGGGCGGATCGCGGCTACGTGCTGAGCGAGCAGTTCGACGAGGCAACGGGTTCGCCGCTTCGCCTGGCGGATGCCAGCGCGGGCGATCCCACCACTGCCGTCGACGTGGCGCGGCCGGTGTTCGATCGCTGGATGTCCGCGCCATGGGACGAGGTGCTGCCGGCGTTGGCCGAAGGCGCGATGGCGCCGCCCGGGCTCGAGGGCGTGCGATGGGACCGCGCGTACAGCGACGCCGCGTCGGAGCTGGCCGAGCAGTTCGCGCCGCGGCTGACGGCCGTGCGCTACGAAGGGCTGGCCGAGGTGGGACGCCGTTACTTGCGCGAGGCCCAGCCCGAGCTCTTCGGCGAACCTCGGCGCGTCGATCCGCAACGGTCGCCGCTCGATCAGTACTACGAGTATCTCGACGCCGAGGTCGGCGGCGCGCTCCACCGTCTCGCACCGGGCGACCTGCTGCTCGTGGTGTCGGGCTTCGGCATGGAGCCGGCCGGACCCCGCGCGCGGCTCGTGGCGAGGCTGCTCGGCAGGCGGGACGACACGGGCACGAACGAGCGCGCGCCAGCCGGGTTCCTCCTGGCGTACGGCACGGCCGTGACACACGGCCAACCGCGGCCGGGATCGATTCTCGATCTGGCGCCGACCGTCCTGTACTACATGGGCGCGGAAGTCGGCCGCGACATGGACGGCTTCGCCCGCCGCGACCTGTTCGTGTCGACGTTCCAGCTCGATCACCCGGTGAAGTACGTCGCGACGCACGAGCGGTAGGGAAGGCGTCGCGTGCCGGCGGTTCGCGCGCGTGATAGACTGCCTCCTGCTCTTTAATGCGGTCCCGCGAGGCCGCAAAGAGGTGTCATGTCGAGCTCTTCTCCCGCGCGTCGTCTTCTCCCGTCTCTCTCCTTCTCGGCATCCTCGATGTGGCGCAGCCGGTTCCCGGCGGCTTGGAGGCGTTGATGCCCATCGTGATGGACGCGGATCGCGTCTCGCGGAGCATCTCGCGGATCGCGCACGAGATCCTGGAACACAACCGCGGCATCGAGGACCTCGCGCTCGTCGGCATTCGCGCGCGTGGCGTGCCGATCGCCGCGCGCCTCGCCGCCGCGATCAAAGCGTTGAGCGGC
The DNA here is from genome assembly GCA_020853395.1 of Acidobacteriota bacterium. Lineage (NCBI taxonomy): Bacteria > Pseudomonadati > Acidobacteriota > Acidobacteriota bacterium. The sequence continues at coordinate 140,153 of JADYYY010000004.1, read as the reverse complement.
GTCGAGGTGCCGACCGGTGCGCTCGACATCACGCTGTACCGCGACGACCTCATGGGGCACGCGGCTGGATCGCAGCCGGTCATCCGCCGCACCGAGATCCCGTTCTCGATCGACGGCCGCGTGATCCTGCTGGTCGACGACGTGCTCTACACCGGCCGGACGGTTCGGGCGGCGCTCGACGCGCTCATCGACTTCGGGCGGCCGCGCGCCATCCAGCTCGTCGCGCTCGTCGATCGGGGACACCGCGAGCTGCCGATCCGCGCCGATTACGTCGGCCGCAACGTCCCGACCTCTCGTCAACAGACCGTGCAGGTGCGCCTGGCCGAGACGGACGGGCGCGACGAAGTGGAGGTGCAAGGATGACCGTCGCGGCAGCCACCAGCCTGCGCAGCCGTCACCTGCTCGGCATCGGCGAGCTCGACGCCTCGGAGATCGAGCTGATCATCCAGACGTCCTTCGCGATGAAGGAAGTCGCGCTGCGGCCCATCAAGAAGGTGCCCGCGCTCCGCGGGCGCACCGTGATCAACCTGTTCTTCGAAGCCAGCACCCGCACCCGGATGTCCTTCGAGCTGGCCGAGAAGCGGCTGAGCGCCGACACGCTGGGCATGACGACGGCCGGCTCGAGCGTGTCGAAGGGCGAGACGCTCGCCGACACCGCCCGGACGCTGGAAGCGATGGCGCCCGACATGATCGTGATGCGCCACTGGGCGTCCGGCGCCGCGCATCACCTGTCGAGGATCTGCCGCGGCAGCATCATCAACGCCGGCGACGGCATGCACGAACATCCGACGCAGGCGCTGCTCGACGCCGTCACGATTCTCGAGCGCAAGGGGCGGCTGGCCGGGCTGCGCGTCGCGATCATCGGCGACCTGCTGCACAGCCGCGTGTTCCGATCCAACGCTCTGCTCCTCACGCGCATGGGCGCTGACGTCGTCGCCTGCGGACCGCCGACGCTGATGCCGGTCGGCCTCGATCAGTTCGGCGTCCGCGCGACGTCGTCGATGAACGAGGCGGTCGACGGCGCGGACGTCGTGATGATGCTGCGCGTCCAGCACGAGCGGATGCACGGGCTGTTCTTTCCCTCCGTCCGCGAGTACTTCTCGCTGTTCGGCCTGACGGGCGAGCGGCTGCGGCGGGCGGCGCCCGATGTGATCGTCATGCATCCCGGCCCGCTGAATCGCGGCGTCGAGATCGATTCCGACGTGGCCGATGGCCCGTGGTCGGTGATTCTCGACCAGGTGGCCAACGGCGTGGCCGTCCGGATGGCAGTGCTCTACCTGCTCGCCGGCGGCGAAGGGGAGGACGTGAAGGGATGACCACGGCGCCGAGGGCTCTGCTGTTGAGGAACGTCCGGCTCGTCGATCCCGTCGCGGGGTGGAACGGGCACGTCGACATTCGCATCGACGGGCCGCGGATCGGCGCCGTCGGCAAGGGATTGCCGGTCGATGGTGCCACCGTCGTCGAGCTCCCGGCCGGCTGCGTCGTCACGCCGGGCCTCATCGACATGCACGTGCACCTGCGGGAGCCGGGCCAGGAGCACAAGGAGACGGTGGCCACCGGTCTCGCGTCCGCGGTGGCGGGCGGCTTCACTGCGGTGGCCTGCATGCCGAACACCACGCCGGTCAACGATCAGGCGCCGGTGACCGAGTTCATCCTGAAGCGGGCGGCCGAGGCCGGCCTGGCGCGGGTGTATCCCATCGGTGCGGTGTCGAAGGGATCGAAGGGCGAGGAGCTGACCGAGATCGGCGACCTGCACGCCGCCGGCTGCGTCGCGATCTCCGACGACGGGCATCCGGTGCGGACGGCGCTGCTCATGCGCCGCGCGCTCGAATACGCGTCGATGTTCCAGATGCCGGTCATCGACCACTGCGAGGACCCGTCGCTCAAGGGCGAAGGGGTCATTCACGAAGGGACGGCTGCCGCGATGCTCGGCCTGCGAGGGATGCCCGGCGCGGCCGAATCCGTGATGGTCGAGCGCGACATCTCGCTGGCGGAACTGACCGGCGGGCACGTGCACGTCGCCCACATGAGCGCGCGGCAGTCGCTGCGCGCCGTGCGCGAAGGCAAGGCGCGCGGGATTCACGTCACCTGCGAAGTGACGCCGCACCACGTCGTGTTGACCGACCAGGCGCTCCTCGCACACGGCGGATACGACACGAAGTTCAAGATGAACCCGCCGCTCCGGGACGAAGCCGACCGCCTCGCGATGATCGACGGGCTCCGGGACGGCACAATCGACGTCATCGCCACGGATCACGCCCCGCATCATGCGGACGAGAAAGCGCTCGAGTTCGACAACGCGCCGTTCGGGATCGTCGGTCTCGAGACAGCCGTGCCGCTCTGTCTCGATCGGCTCGTGCACGCCGGCGTGATCGGCCTCGACCGGTTCGTGGAGCTGCTGTCCGCCGCGCCGGCCCGGGTGCTCGGTGTTCCCGGCGGCACGCTCGCTGCCGGCGGTCCCGCCGACATCACCGTGCTGGCTCCCGACGTCGGGGTCACGGTTCATGCCGCCGACCTCCGCTCCAAATCGAAGAACACGCCGTTCGACGGATGGACGCTCACCGGCGCGGTGGCCGCGACGATCGTGGGTGGACGAATCGTGTATGTCAACGCCGCCGTGCCCGGCTTGACGCTGCCGTCCGATCCCGCGTGAGCGCGGAACGCACGAGATGACCGCACGACGCCCGCACGACATTTCGAGGACCGTATGAGCCGCCGCGACGACCTGCGTAGAAAAGCGCTTGCCAACCTCCAGCAATTCGAGGTGCTCATGCTCGACGGGCACTTCGACTACGGCAACGGCTATCACGGCCGCGTGTATCTCAACGCGCACCGGATCTTCAGGCAGCCGTCGCTGATCTGGCGGCTGGCGCAGGATCTGATCGACGTGCTGCCCGAAGACCTCGTGTCGTCCACCGACGTCGTGGCCGGCCCGGTGCTCGGCGGGGCGTTGCTGGCCCACACGATGGCCGGACTGCTCGACGGCCGGCGCAGCCTGAGCACGCCGCCGACCAGCTTCGCGCCGGTGTCGTCGGACGCCGCCGGCAACCTCATGCTCCGTCCGTTCTATCGCACGGTCGTCGCGGGCCGCCGCGTGCTGCTCGCCGACGACGTCCGGAACACCGGCAAGACGTTCGAGCGCGCCAAGTCGGTGATCGAGGCCGAAGGGGGCACGGTGATCGCGACCGTGCAGATCTACGATCGGCTGGAGCCGCTCGTCGATCTCGGCATTCCGAACGTCGCCCTGGCCGAGTACCGGGCCACCGAGAACTACGCGGTCTCGGAGTGTCCGCAGTGCCGCGCGGGCGTGCCCGTCACGGCGTTCTGACGATGGCCGGCGGGGCGCGCCGCTCGGCCGCCGGACTGCGGCCGGCGCTCGACGCGCTCTACGACCAGTTCAATGCGCCGGACTCCGCGCTGGATCCGATCCAGATCGTCCGGCGCTACCAAACAGTGGCCGATCGTGAAATCGTCGCCTTCGTCGCTGCGGCGCTGGCGTTCGGCCGCGTCGCCTCCGTGATGGCCTCGATCGAGGCCGTCGCGGCCGTGATGGGGCCGTCGCCGGCCGAGTTCGTCCGATCCTTCGATCCGGCGCGCGACGGCACGCCGCTGCGCGGGATCGTCCACCGATGGACGCGCGGCGACGACTTCGTCGCGCTGTTGTGGGTGCTGCGCCGTTTCCTCACCGCCCATGGATCGCTCGAGGCGGCCTTCATGGCCGGCGACGATCCCGAGGCCGCCGACGTCGCGCCTGGTCTGGAGCAGTGGTCTGCGGCGGCGCGCAGCGTCGATCTGGAGCCCGCGTACGGCGGGCGCGTGCCGTCCGCGCCTGGCGTGTACTACTTCTTCTCGCGTCCGTCGACCGGCGGGGCGTGCAAGCGCCTGAACCTCTTCCTCCGCTGGATGGTCCGGCGTGATCGCGTCGACCCTGGCGGGTGGGAGCGCGTGCGCGCGGCGCGGCTGATCGTGCCGCTCGACACCCACACCATCCGCGTCGGACGATGCCTGCGTCTCACCAGCCGAGCCTCGCCCGGGTGGCGAATGGCGGCCGAGATCACGAGCGCACTCCGCGCCTGCGATCCGGAGGACCCCGTTCGGTACGACTTCTCGCTCTGCCATCTCAGCATGATGGGCGCGTGCGGATGGGGCACGCGGCGCGGCAACCGGCAGTGCCCGTTGAACGCGTTCTGCCGGCCGGCCGGACGACGTCGAGACTGACGCTCGTCAACTTCCTGGAGCAACCCTTGTAGGATGGGCATCGAGGATCTCTGCCGATGATCGAACGCACGATCGCGTGCCTGCTGGCGGTGGCGCTGGCCCTGAGTGGCTGCGTGGCCGGCACCACCGGCACGCCGCCGCCGGCCGCCGTTCAGGCGCCGCTGCCGACGAACGAGGCGCTCGTCGCGCGCGCCAGAGCGCTCGAGCTCGACACGCCGTACGTGCCGCCGCCGGGAGACCGGCTGGAACACGAGACCGCCGCGTTCGCGAAGATCATGTGCTCGGCGGTCTTCATCACCGGACTGGATCCGGAGTTCGCCGCGGAGAACGTCGGCTACTTCACGAGCCCGTACGCGTCCCGCGCCAACGTCGGCAAGCCGGCCATCGATCGCGCCCGGCGTGCGGTGCACGTCACGATGCCGAACGGCGTGACCCGCACGGCCAAGGTCGCTGGCAGCCAGGGCTGCGTGGCCCTGCGGCGCGGCGAGACGGACGTGCACTTCGTGCCGGAGACCGTCGGGCCCAATCTGCCGGACGCATCGAGTCAGCCGTGGCCCATGGGAGACGCGGCCGCCGCCGAGCCGTGGCCGGCTGAGCTCGACAGGACCGCCGTCAGCGCCGCCCTCGACGCGGCGTTTGCGCCTGCCGGTGAGATGACGGCCGCCTTCGTGGCCGTCTGGAAAGGCCGCATCATCGCCGAACGGTACGCGCCGGGGATCACGATGCGTACGCCGCTCGAGAGCTGGTCGATGGGAAAGAGCACGACAGCGACGCTGATGGCCCTGCTCATCCGCCAAGGCGTCTACGGGCTGACGCAGCCGGCGCCGATTCCTGAGTGGCAGACTCCCGGCGATCCGCGCGCCGCGATCCGGATCGCCGACATTCTCCAGATGTCGAGCGGCCTGCGCAGCAAGGCGCCGCAGGATCCCGACTACGATCCGAAGGGACCGTATCCCGATCATCTCTACCTCTACACCGCGGCGGAAGACGTCTTCCGCTTCGCGGCCACGCGGCCGCTGCAGTGGCCACCAGGGCAGGTGGGCCGCTATCACAATACGGATCCCGTGCTGATCAACTACCTGATCCGGCTCGCCGTCGAGAAGCGAGGTGAGTCGTACCTCGCGTTTCCGCAACGCGCGCTGTTCGACCGGCTCGGGATCCGGAGCGCGGTGATCGAGACCGACGCGTTCGGCAACTTCCTGACGCAGGGCAACGACTACATGTCGGCGCGCGACTGGGCGCGGCTGGGCCTGCTGTATCTGCAGGACGGCGTGTGGCAGGGCGCGCGGCTGCTGCCGGAAGGATTCGTCCGCTTCGTCAGCAGCGTGGCGCCCGCGTGGCGCGCTGACGGGCGGCCGATCTACGGCGGGTTCTTCTGGATCAACGGCGACCGCGCCTTTCCGATTCCTGACGATGCGTACTACATGGCCGGGGCGGGAGGGCAGAACGTGTTCATCATCCCGTCGCACGATCTCGTGGTCGTCCGCATGGGCCACTACAAAGGCAACACGATCGGCACGCAAGGGATCAAGAATGCCCTGGCGAAGCTCGTGGCGGCCGTGCCGCGCCACGTGCCGGCGACCCGCTGATCGGATGTGCCATCTCCAGTCGCCATTTCGAGACCTTCAATCCGTCAATCCAATCTCACGATGTCCAAATCCTCCGAGATCTCAGATGACCTCCGCTACCCCATCGGGCGTTTCACGCCGCCGGCCGAATACTCGCCGGCTCTTCACCGGACGTCGATCGACGAGATCGCGTCGGCGCCCTCGCTCGTGCGCGAGGCTGTCAGGGGCCTGAGCCGTGCGCAGCTTCTGACCCCGTATCGCGAGGGCGGATGGACGCCCGCGCAGGTGGTGCATCACCTCGTCGACAGCCACGCGAACGCGTACGTGAGGCTGAAGCTCGCGCTCACCGAAGAGAACCCGGCGATTCGGCCGTACGACGAGGCCGCGTGGGCCCAGTTGCCCGATGCGATTGATCCGGACGTCGCCCGTCGCTCGACCTCCTCGCAGCACTGCACGTGCGGTTCGTGATCGCGTTGCGAGCGCTGCAGCCTGCGCAGTTCGCGCGGCCGATGGTCCACCCTCAGCGCGGGCCCATGACCATCGAGCGGCTGCTGGCGCTCTACGCGTGGCACGGGAAGCACCACGTCGCGCACATCACCGCGCTGCGCAAACGGCAGGGCTGGTGACCCGGGTGGCTCCGGGTGCGAGACGCCGGTTCAGTTCGCCGGATCAGGACCGAGGCCGGCGCGCCTCGTACACGGCCGCCGTGCCCGCGACGAGCTGATCCACGCTGAACGCGGTCGAGACGCGCGCGCGGCCGGCGCGCCCGAGCCGATCGCGAAGCGCGCGGTCGCGGAGGACCTCGAGCAGCGCGGCGGCCATCTCGGCGTCGTGGCGCGGCGGGACGAGCAATCCGGTCTCGCGGTCCACGACGGCTTCCGGGATGCCGCCGGCCGTGGTCGCCACGACCGCACGGCCGCACGCCATGGCCTCGAGGATGGCCGATCCGAGCCCTTCGGTGATCGAGCTCATCGCGAAGACGTCGAACGACTTCATCAGGCCGATCGCATCCGGACGGAAGCCGGTCAGCAGCACGTGGCGTTCGAGCCCGAGCTCCCGGATCCGCCGTTCCAGCGGCTCGCGCAGTTCGCCTTCGCCCACGATCAGGAACCGCGTGTCGGGGTGAGCCCGCACCACCTCGGCCGCGGCCGAGACGAGGTGCGCCTGCCCTTTGTGCGACGCCAGCGCCGCGACGTTGCCCACGATCGGCGCGCCGTGCGGGAGCCAGAAGGCCGCGTGCGCGTCGACGGCGGGCTCCGCGTCGATCGCCGCGAGATCGACGCCGTCGTGCACGACCTCGATCCGGTCGCGGTCGATGCCATCGGCCACCAGAATCTGGGCGATCACGCGCGACGCCGCGATGAACACATCGACCGAGCGGTACTTCCACCGGGAGAACGCGTGGTGCTTCAGGTGGAAGTCGACGCGCCGGGCGGCGACGACGAGCGGGCGGCGCGGCGGGGCGCCGGCCATCTGCAGCGCCATCGCCGTGAGCGAGACGGCCATCGGGTCGTGGGCGTGCACGACGTCCGGCCGCTCCTCGTCGAAGATGCGGCGGAGCTGCCAGGCCGCCTGGACGTCGAACTCGCTGCGCGGCAGCAGGCCGATGGTCTTGACGGTCGCGGCCGCCCGCTTCAGCAGCTCGCCATGCTCGTGCGCGACGAGCACCACGTCGTGGCCGAGCGCCGGCAGGCCTCGGACCGTGAGCAGGACCTGGTTCTGCCCGCCTCTCCACGTTCGGGCGGTGTCGAGATGAACGGAGCGCATCGGACGGTCCGCGGGCCGTCAGCGCTCCGGGACGCGCGGCATCTGCATCGCGCGCAGCTTGGCGAACTTCAGGAACACGTAGTGCGCGTTCATGGCCGAGACGATCAGGCCGGTTGCGCCGTCGAGGAACCCACGGCGCAGCACGTAGTTCCTGAGGAACGCCGCCGGCGGGTGCAGAAGCAGATCCGGCAGGCCCGCGCGCCGGCCGCGATCGAACATCTCGGCGGCCGCGAGCGTCGTGTAGCGATCCATCGTCTGGTGGTGATGGCTGATGTCGCGGTACGCGTAGTGCTGGATCTCGCCCGTCAACCGGCCGACCGCGCCGTCCGCCTTCACCGACTCGTGGACGCGCGCCGGCGTCCAGCGCGCCCGACGGCGGTCGTACAAGCGGAGCTGGTAGTCGGGATACCAGTCGGTCGTGCGAATCCACCGGCCGAGGTGCCAGGTGACGCGCGGCATGCGGAACCCGGCCGCCGAGGGCGGCTGCGCGAGCACGTGGCGGATCTCGTCGGCAAGCGCGGGGGAGACCCGCTCGTCCGCGTCGAGCGACAGGATCCAGTCGCAGCCTGTTTGGCCGGCGGCCCAGTTCTTCTGTGCCGCGTAGCCCGGCCACTCGCGCACCGTCACCGTGGCGCCAGCTCCGCGCGCGCGCTCGACCGTGTCGTCCGTCGACCCGCTGTCGACGACCAGCCGTTCGTCCGCCCACACGACCGACTCGAGGCAGGCCTCGATGTGCGCGGCCTCGTTGAGCGTGATGACCACGGCGGCGAGCTTCGGCACGCGCCGACTATATCAGCGGCCCGCCGGGGCGGCGGGCTGCCGGCGCCGCGTGCAGCGGGCCGGATTCGACGCGTGCGAACTGGGGAGTCCGCGGTTCATTCCGGCGCGGCGATGACCCGCTCGGGATGCGCGTAGACGTTGAATCGATCGTCGCGGACGAACCCGACGAGCGTCATGCCGGCCTCGCGCGCGAGATCGATCGCGAGGCTGGATGGCGCGGAGATCGCGGCGACGAGCCGCACGCCGCCCACCCACGCCTTCTGGACGATCTCGAAGGACGTCCGGCCGCTCACGCAGAGCAGCATCTGGTCGAGCGGGAGACGGCCCGCCTGACACATGCGGCCGAGCAGCTTGTCGACGGCGTTGTGGCGGCCGACGTCCTCGGCGCTGTCGAGCAGGCGCCCATCGCGATCGAACAAGCCGGCGGCGTGGAGGCCGCCGGTCTCCTGAAACGACGGTTGTGCGGCCGCGAGCGCCTGCGGCAGCCCGAGCACCACGTCGGCGCGCACGGTCCAGCGATCGGCAAACGGCGGGCGGTCGAGCGTGAGCGACTCGAGCGTGCGCCGGCCGCACATCCCGCACGAGGCGTTCATCAGCACTTCTCGCCGCTGGCTCAGCGCGCGATCGATCGCCGCCTCCGACCCTGGCACGAGCCACACGTTGATGACGTGCTCCACCTCGTCCAGGTCGATGCGCTCGACGTCGGGGCCCTGGTCGATCACGCCTTCAGACAGCAGGAAGCCCAGGGCGAGCGCCGCGTCGTCGCCCGGCGTGCGCATGATGACGGAGAAGGGAAGGCTGTCGAGGCGAACTTCCAGCGGAAGTTCGACGGCGACGCGGTCGCGATCGGCCCGGCTCAGCCCGCCTTCCACGCGGACCACATCGAACGCGCGAACGGCGGGTCTCATGCGGCTCGAGACGACGGACTCACTATACTGTAGACGCCGTTGCGGAGATTCGGGCGCGATCCGCCGCATTTTCCTTGAGCGTCCGGCCGAACCCGCGCATGATCGTTGTCATATTGCCACGGTCGTCGCGGCAGTAGACTGGCGCGGCTCTTGAAGGAGGCGCAGCTTCGTGCGCGTGCGTGGTGCTCTTCTCGTTTGTGCCGTCCTGTGGTGCGCAGCCATCGGCGCGGCCTGCCGCAACCTGGTTCCCAGTTCCCCGCCGTCGACCTCTTCGATGCCGCCGTTGCCGGGCGAACGCTCGGGCGTGTTCACCACGGCGCGACCGTCGGTCATGGCGGCGGTGCGGGAGCATTTCGACCTCCGCGCCGAACCCGTCCAGCCGGTCGAGTTCCCGCACAACATCCACATCGAGAAGGGCCTGAAGTGCACCGACTTCTGCCACGCGACGGTGACCAAGGGCCCGCGCGCCGGTCTGCCGAGCGTGAAGACCTGCATGATGTGTCACGCCGCGCTCGCGACCGACAAGCCGCGCATCCAGCAGATTACGGCGGCGGCTGCGCGCGGCGAGGACCTCGCGTGGCAACGGGTTTACGGCTTCGTGCCCCAGCAGCACGTGCGGTATCAGCACGCTCCGCACATCCGCGCCGGCATCGACTGCACGAAGTGTCACGGCGACGTCGCCAACCAGACCGTCGCCCGCCGCAACGTGAATCACACGATGGGCTTCTGCGTGACCTGTCATCGGGAGAACAACGCTCCCGACGACTGCCTCACCTGCCACAACTGAGCGGATCGGATCCATGGATCGTCGCAACTTCCTGAAGCTCACTGCCGTTACGGGCACCACCAGCGCGCTCGCCGCCTGCGGGAACCCCGAGCACACGCTCATCCGCTTCGTCCCCGACGAGGACATCGAACCCGGCATCGCCGTGTGGAAGCCGAGCGTGTGTCCGCTCTGCGCCAACGGCTGCGGGCTGACGGTGCGGGTCATGGACGCGGATGTCGAGGTCGTTCGCGGATCTCAGGCGGGCGTCGTCCGAAAGCCCGTGGCCAAGAAGCTGGACGGCAACGCCCAGCATCCCTCCAGCCACGGCGGCCTCTGTCCGCGAGGTCAGGCTGCGATCCAGGTCACCTACCATCCGGATCGCATCGCCCAGCCGCTCAAACGCGCGGGTGAACGGGGCGATGGCCGCTACGTCGCGATCTCGTGGGACCAGGCGATTGGCGAGCTGGCGGCCGCGCTCGATCGGCTGGCTGGCGCGGGACGCCAACAGGCGCTCGCGTGTCTCGTCCGTCCCGGCCGCAGCCAGCGGCGGACGCTCGTCGACACGTTCCTGTCGCGCTTCGGCGCGCCGCCGGCCCTCAGCCCCGAGCTGTTCGGCGACGACGTGCTGAGGCGTGCGAACGGGCTGAGCTTCGGGCGATCGCAGTTGCCGACGATCGATCTGGCGCGAGCGCGATTCGTGTTGAGCTTCGGCGCCGACTTCCTCGGCACCTGGAATTCGCCCGTCGCGCACAACGCGAGCTACGGCGAGATGCGCCAGGGGCGGCTCGGCGTGCGCGGCGTCTTCGTGCAGGTCGAAGCGCGGATGTCGCAAACGGGCGCGAGCGCGGACCAGTGGATGCCGGCGAGGCCGGCGACCGAAGGCATCCTGGCGCTTGGGATCGCGCACGTGATCATGGCGGCCAAGCTGGCCGCGGCGGCCGATGCGGGTCGCGCCGGACGGTTGATCGACGGCTGGTCATCGGGGCTTCCCGAGTACACGCCGGCGCGCGTGCAGGAGCTCACCGGCGTGCCGGCGGCGCGCATCGAACGGCTGGCCCGGCAGTTCGGCGAGATTCGTCCCGCCGTCGCGGTCGTGTCCGGTCCGCCGCTCGGGCATACCAACGGCCTCTTCACCGCGCTGGCGGTCAACGCGCTGAACGCGCTCGTGGGGGGCGTCGAACGTCCCGGCGGCCTGTTCTTCATGCCGCAGCTCGAGGCCGGGTCGAACCGGCCGGCGCGCACGATTGGTGCGGTCGCGGGCGAGATCCTCGGCGCGTCGGCGTCGCCCGTTGAAGCCGTGTTGATCGACGGCGCCAACCCGGTGCACGCGTCGCCGCGCGCGTGGCGTGTGCGCGACGCGCTGCTCAAGGTGCCGTTCATCGCCAGCTTCGGCAGCTTCCTCGACGACACGAGCGTGCTGGCGGATTTGATCCTCCCCGATCACTCGTTCCTCGAATCGTGGGTCGACGCGCTGCCCGAGTCGGGCTCGCTCGATCCGATTGCGAGCGTGGCCGGCCCGGTGATGCGGCCGCTGTACGACACGCGCGCGATGCCGGACGTGCTCATCGACGTTTCGAAGCGGTTGCAGCGGCCGCTCACGCCCGCGCTGCCGGCGTCGTTCGAGGCCATGCTGCAGGCGTCGGTCGAGCGGCTGCAGCCCGGCGCGGCCGATGCGTGGACGAAGGCGACCGAGCAGGGCGGCTGGTGGGGCGCGGCCCGCAGCACGGTGCCGCCGGCCGAGCCCGCGGTCACGCGCACGGTCGCCCGCACGGAGCCGGCCTTCGACGGCGACGCGGGCGAGTATCCGTTCCACTTCCTGCCGTACCCGTCGCAGGCGTTCGGCGACGGCGCGACGGCGCACCTGCCGTGGCTGCAGGAGCTGCCGGATCCGTTGACGTCGGCGATGTGGAGCAGTTGGGTCGAGGTCGGCACCGAGACGGCGACCAAGCTCGGCATCTCGCTGGGCGACGTCATCGAGATCACCTCGCCGCGCGGCTCGCTGCGCGCGCCCGCCGTCGTCTCGCCAGGCTTGGCGCCGTACCTGATCGCCATGCCGATGGGGCAGGGGCACCGGACGTACACGCGGTACGCGAGCGGCCGTGGGGTCAACCCCGCGGAGCTGCTCGGCGCGGTGACCGAGCCGGAGACCGGCAGCCTCGCCTGGGCCGCGACGCGTGTGCGCATCGCGAAGGTCGGCGAGAAGGACGGCAGCTTGATCCTGTTCGCCGGCGGCATGCGCGAGGCGCACCCGGCGCATCGGCTCTAGGAAGGACAGCTCATGGCGCGATGGGGAATGGTCGTCGATCTCGACCGCTGCACGGGATGCAGCGGGTGCGTCACGGCGTGCCACGCGGAGAACAACATCGGACCGGCGGGGCTGGATCAGGCGGCGCGCGGCCGTGCCAAGCACTGGATCCGCGTGGAACGCTACTGGGAGGGGGACTTCCCTGACGTGAAGCTGAAGTTCCGTCCGGTGATGTGCCAGCAATGCGAGGCGGCGCCGTGCGAGCCGGTGTGTCCGACCTACGCGAGCCATCGGACGGCCGACGGCCTGAACGCGCAGGTCTACAACCGCTGCATCGGCACGCGCTACTGCGCGAACGCCTGTCCGTACAGCGTGCGGTTCTTCGACTTCTACAACCCGAGCTGGGACAAGCCGCTGCAACTGCAGCTCAACCCGGACGTTTCGCTCCGCGAAGTCGGCGTGATGGAGAAGTGCACGTTCTGCGTGCAGCGCATCCGCGCGACGCAGAGCCGCGCGCGCGCGGAGGGCCGGCCCGTGCACGACGGCGAGATTCAGCCCGCGTGCGTGCAGGCCTGCGCGCCCCGCGCGCTCGTCTTCGGCGACCTCGACGATCCCGAGAGCGAGGTCTCCCGCCTCGCCGAGCTGCCGCGCGGCGCCAAGCTGCTCGAGGACCTGGGCACGCGGCCGTCCGTCACGTATCTCTCGCGCCAGACACAGTCATGACCCACGCTCCTGCTGCCGTTGTCGAAGACAAGCTCGTCGAGGATCTGCTGCGCCCCACGGTGCGGACGACCTGGCGGTTCTACCTGCTCGTCTCGCTCCTCCTCAGCGTCGTCGTCGCCGCTGCGATCGCCTTCAGCTCCCAGCTCTACTTCGGCTTCGGGATCACCGGGCTGCGCTGGCCGGTGTTCTGGGGCTTCTACATCACGAACTTCGTGTTCTGGATCGGCATCAGCCACGCCGGGACGCTGATCTCGGCGATCCTCCGGCTGGTGAACGCGGGCTGGCGGCGTCCGGTCACGCGGTGCGCGGAAGTCATCACCGCCTTCGCGCTGATGATCGGTGCGATGTTCCCGATCATCCACCTCGGGCGGCCGTGGCTCTTCTACTGGCTGGCGCCGTACCCGAACGAGCGGCTGCTCTGGCCCAACTTCCGGTCGCCGCTCATGTGGGACTTCTTCGCCATCAACACCTACCTGACCGGCAGCCTGCTGTTCCTGTTCCTGCCGATGATCCCGGATCTCGCGATCATCCGGGACAAGTCCACCGGCCTGAAGCACCGGATCTACGGCCTGCTGGCGCTCGGTTGGCGCGGCACGCCCAAGCAGTGGTACCGGCTCGAATCGGCGATGCAGATCATGGCGATCGCCATCGTGCCGGTGGCCGTGTCGGTCCACACCATCGTGTCGTTCGACTTCTCGATGGCGCCCGTGCCCATGTGGCACACGACGATCTTCGGCCCCTACTTCGTGGCGGGCGCGATCTTCAGCGGCATCGCCGGCTTGATCATCGCGATGGCGACGCTCCGCCGGGTGCTCGGGCTCCAGGAGTACCTGCAGCCCGTGCACTTCGAGAACCTCGGCAAGCTGCTGCTCGTCATGAGCCTGCTCTGGGGGTACTTCGTCTTCAACGAGCGTCTCGTCACCTGGTACGGCAACGAGCCGGCCGACATGGTGGTGTTCAACACGAACCAGCACGGCTCCTTCTCGCCGCTCTACTGGACGATGGTCATCGTCAACTTCGTGTTGCCGGTCATCGTGCTCTCGATCCGGAAGCTGCGGACGATCACCGGCTGCGTCATCGTCTCGTTCGGCGTCGTGATCGGCATGTGGCTGGAGCGGTTCCTGATCGTCGTGCCGTCGCTCAAGAACAAGTACCTGCCGTACGCCTACGGCCAGACGTACCTGCCGCAGCCGGTCGAGCTGATCGTCATGACGGCGACGTTCGCCGCGATGATCATGCTCTACGTGCTGTTCGCGAAGTTCGTCCCGATCATCTCGATCTGGGAGCTGAAGGGAGGCGAGCACCCGTCGCCGCGGCTGCTGCCGCCCGCCACGAAGACGCATCCGCTCGGGGAGCTGCACCTGTGAACGCCGTCTACGCGCTCTACCGCGATGGCAACGCCGCACAGCAGGCCGTCAACGGCCTGCGCGCGTCGGGCCTGAGCCTGGATCAGATCACGATCATCACGCCGTACCCGATGGAGGACTTCGAGTTCTTCCAGGCCGATCGGCGCACGAGGATGTGGTACATCGCCTGCCTCGGCGCCCTGATCGGGTTCAGCCTTGGAACCTGGCTGACCCGCACCGGGCAGTTGCTGTGGCCGGTCGTCACCGGCGGCATGCCGATCACGCCGTGGTGGCCCAACATGGTCATCATCTTCGAGTGCACGATGCTCGGCTCGATCCTCGCCACCGTCATCTCCCTGCTGGTCTCGGCCAGCCTGCCCGCCCGATCGAAGCGGCTGCTCTACGACACCGAGGTCACGAACGGGCAGATCCTGGTGGGCGTCGAGGACCCGGTGGAGCGCACGGTGGAGGATCTCACGCGCATCCTCGCGGCGCCCGCCGGCGCCATCGTCAAACGCGTATAGTCCGCGCGCGTCCGCGGACTTGAATTCCTCGCAGCGCCGCCTGATCATGGACGCTGGTCTCGTGGGCCCGGGCGTCGCGTGCCCGTGTCCCGCGCCAGATGGAGGCGCCATGCCCGTTGCCGCATCGGCCCAGCGGCTCGTGATCATCCTCATCCGCCCCTCGAAGTACGACGACGAGGGCTACGTCATCCGGCATCTCCGGGGCACGCTGCCCAGCAACACGCTGAGCTGCCTGAACAGCCTGACGGAGGACGCGATCCGGCAGGGCGCCCTCGGGGACGTCGACGTGACGGTGGACGTGATCGACGAGATCGTCTCGAAGGTCGATCCGCGGCGGCTCGCCCGGAAGCACCGGCGCCAGGGAGTCAAGATCCTGGTCGGCCTCGTCGGCGTGCAGACGAACCAGTACCCGCGCGCGCAGGACCTGGCCCGGCAGTTCCTCGCCGACGGCTGCGAGGTGATGATCGGCGGGTTCCACGTGAGCGGCGCGATCGCGATGTCCGCCGCGATGCCGCCCGAGTGTCAGGAGATGATCGACGCTGGCGTCACCCTCGTGCTCGGTGAGGTCGAGAACCACTGGGGCGAGGTGCTCCAGGACGTCGTCGCGGGCCGGCGGCGGCCGGTCTACGACTTCCTGGACAACCGCCCGGAGCTGCTGAACGCACCGCTGCCGCGCGCGTCGTTCAAGACGCAGAAGAAGTTCATGCTCAAGGAGAGCGGCACGATCGACGCCGGCCGCGGGTGCGTCTTCAACTGCTCGTTCTGCACGATCATCAACGTGCAGGGGCGTACGATGCGCGCCAGGGGCGCCGGTCCGATCCTCGAGCAGATCCGGCAGAACTACCGCCTGAAAGGGCGCCGCGGCATCCACCACTACTTCTTCACCGACGACAACTTCACGCGCAACCCGTACTGGGAGGCGATCTTCGACGGGCTCATCGCGATGCGCGAGTCGGAGGGCATTCACGTCGACTTCATGATGCAGGTCGACACGCAGGCGCCGCGCGTGACGGGGTTCATCGAGAAGGCGGCGCGCGCCGGCTGCGTCCAGGTCTTCATCGGCATGGAGGCGATCCGCGACGACAACCTGAAGGCCGGCGGCAAGCCGCAGAACAAGTCGCGCGAGTACCGCGACATGATCGCCCGGTGGCACGCGGTCGGCGTCGTCTGTCACGTCGGCTACATCATCGGGTTCCCGAACGACACGTACGAGCGCGTCATGGAGGACGTCCGCACCCTGCGCGACACGCTGCTCGTCGATCAGGCGTCGTTCTTCATGCTCACGCCGCTGCCGGGCTCGCGCGACCACCAGGTGGCCGTCAAGGCGGGCGTGCCGATGGACGCCGACTACAACAACTTCGATTCGTTCCACGCGACGACGCCCCACCAGCACATGAGCGCCGAGGAGTGGTATCGCGCGTTCCGCGACGCGTGGCGGGAGTTCTACTCGTTCGATCACATGCGCCGATCGCTCCTGCGCCAGAACCCGCACACGTACTGGGCCGTGCTGAAGAACTTCATCTGGTATCGCGCCGCGATGGCCGAAGGCGCGCACCCGATGATCACCGGCTTCTTCCGGCTGAAGGATCGGCGATCGCGGCGGCCGGGATTCCCGATCGAGAGCCGCCTGACGTTTCTGCGGCGGCGCGTGCGCGAGCACGCCTACATCCTGCGCGAGTACGCCAAGATCTTCCTCGAGATGGAGGAGCTGTGGCTGAAGACGCGCATCCGCAGCGACCAGTACGCGTTCCTCGGCGATCTGCGGAACGTCGCGCGGCGCTCCACCGCCGAGGTCAAGCTCAACTGGGGACGGATCCACGGCGCGATGGATGCCCGCGTGGGCGCGATCCGCTCGTCGGTGGGCAGCACCGTGCAACACGTCGGGGAAACGATGGCGGATCGGCTCGACGCCGTACGGGAAGCCGTCGGGGCCTGGGCGACGACGTTCGGGGAGGCCGTCAACGCGCACGTGCCGGCGCTGCCCGCGCCCGCTTCGAGCTGGCGGCGCCGCGTCGCGAAGCTCAACGTGTTCTCGCTCCGGCACCTCGAGGCCGGCCGCGACCACCTCAGGGAATACTGGCAGCAGACCTGGCACGCCGGTACCCGCCTGCAGTTCTGGCGCTTGAACCCGGTGTCGGTCGGCGTGAACTTCGTGCGCGACGCCCGGCGGACCGTCCTCTTCTTCTACGCGATGATGCTCGAGCGGTACTGACGCGCTATTCCGAGAACTCCCGCGCCAGCTCGACGAACTCGCCTTCGGGTGCCAGCACGCGATACTCCCGCCAGTGAGGCTTCGCCTCCGCAGACCGGCCCGTCTTCTCGAGCGTGACCGCCAGATAGAAGTGGGCTTCCGGGTAGTGCGGGTTGATCGCGAGCGCCTCGCGATAGGCGGCGATCGCCTCCGCGTACCGCCCGAGATCGTGATGGATGTTCGCGAGGTTGAAGTGCGCCTCGAAGCACTCGGGATCGAGGCGGACAGCTTTCTCGTACAGCGCCTCCGCCTCGACGATCTGGTCCCGCTCGTAGTGAATGTTGGCCAGGTTGACGATGGCCGGCACGAGCTGCGGTTGGAAGATCGCCGCGCGGCGATACGCCGCTGCCGCGGCGTCGAGATCCCGGTGATCGCCGTCGTCGAGCTCCGCCCCTTCGAGGAAGTACTTCGCGGCCAACGCCTGGTTCGCCGCCGCGATCTGTTCCAGCCGTCCCTGGGGCAGCCGCGACATCGGCGGCGGCGCGGGCGTCGGCAGCTTCACGACGCGCGCCGGCGTCCGATCCGCGTCGGGCTGGAAGTCGAGGACGAGCTGGCCCTCGCGCTCGGCCGCGATCGCGCGCAGCCATGCTTGCAGCGGCGTGCCGCGCGCGATCTCGGCCGCGGCCTGCCGTATCACCGTCAGATCCGAGAACGCGTACCGGCCGGCCACCGGCCGGATCAGCCCCCAACGCTCGAGGTAGCGAAGGTGATCGTCGGTCAGCGACGGATGCCGGCTGCGCAGCTCGCGGACCGAGTGGTACTGCCCGCGAAGCGTCTCGACGTCGGGCAGCCCCGCCTCGAGGCAGAACTCGTCCTCGGTCAGCACCCGCGGGACATGGGCCGGCACGTCGACCTCGTCGCCGGCACGCACGACGACGCTCGTACGCGGCGTCACCGCCGAGGCGAACGTGCCGCCGAGCCGTTCCACGATGGCCCGGACGTCGCGCCGGGAGAGCAGGCGCAGGCGCCCGAGCACCACGACGTGCCAGCCGCTGAAAGGACGATCCGTCGATCGCATCGAACCGGCGCCGGTGGCCACGATGAATCGGCGCGCCTGGGATGTCAAGCGTCCGCGCTCCGTCGGCCGGCGGCCACGCTGGTTCCGGCGAGCTGCTCGAGCAGCGTCACGAGCGACTGCGTGCCCTGCTCGCTCTCGCCGCGCACCTCGAGCGCGCGGAGGAGCTGCTGGACCAGCTCGGCGGCGAACGTCGGCACGTTCAGCTCGCGCGCGGTCTCGCTGACGAGCCGCAGATCCTTCTGCTGCAGCCGGACCTTGAAGGCCGGCGCGAAGTCGCGGGCCAGAATCTTCGCGCCGAGATGCTGGAACGCCCAACTGTTCGCCGCGCCGCCCGTGAGCGCCTCGTGCAGCTTCTCCAGATCGAGGCCGGCCTTCGCGCCGAGGACGAGCGCTTCGCACGCGGCGAGCAGGTTCACCGCGGCGAGGATCTGATTGCACAGCTTGGCGGTCTGCCCGTGGCCCGACGGCCCAATGTGGGTGACGCGCGACCCCATCGCGCGGAACACCGGCCGCGCGCGCTCGACCGCGGAAGACTCGCCGCCGATCATGATCGTCAGGGTGCCGTTGATGGCGCCGAGCTCGCCGCCAGAGACGGGCGCGTCGAGCCAGTGGCAGCCGGCCGCCGCCGCCCGCCCTGCCAGGTCTCTCGTGACCGCCGGCGAGATGGTGGACATGTCCGCGACGATGAGCCCTGGCCTCGCGCCGGTGAAGATGCCGTCGGGGCCGTCGGCGACGAGCTCGACGTCCGGCGAGTCCGGCACCATCGTCACGACCATGTCGGCGCGGCGCGCCACTTCGGCGGGGCTGCCGGCCAGCGTGGCACCCAGCGGCGCCAGCGCTTCGGCCGATGCTCGCGTCCGGCTGTGCACGACGAGCGAGAAGCCGGCTTTGATCAGGTTGCGCGCCATCGGCCCGCCCATGATGCCGAGGCCGATGAAGCCCACGTTCGCGATCGCCGCCTGTCCCTGTTCCATCGCCGTGTCCGCCATTTCCCTCGCTCCGCAGCGCCAAGTATGATCCGGGGCCATGCTGCTCGCCGCGGATGTCGGCGGAACGAAGACGCTCGTCGGCCTGTTTCGTCCAGGCGGCGTGCGGCCTGTCGCTCTCGCCACACGAGTGTATGCCACTCAGGATTACTCGACGCTCTCGGAAATCGTCCACGCGTTCCTCGCGGACGTCGATCGTCCGGCGGTGCAGGCGATCGCCGCGGGTGTCGCCGGGCCGGTCGAGGGTCTGCGTGCGACGTTGACCAACGTCGACTGGACCGCGGATCTCGACGAGATCTCGCGGGCGCTCGGCGGCTGTCCGGCGGCGCTCCTGAACGATCTGGAGTCGATGGCGTACTCGGTGTCGGTGCTCGAAGCCGACGAGCTGTGCGTGCTCCAGGCCGGGCGGCCAGCCGCCGCGGGCAATTGCGCGCTCATTGCCGCCGGCACGGGGCTGAACGCGTCGCACATCCCGCGCGTGAACGGCCGGCTGGTGCCGTCGGCTTCCGAATCGGGCCACGCCGACTTCGCCGCGCGGACCCGGCGCGAGCTCGAGCTGGTCGAGCACTTGACGCGGGAATACGGGCGTGCCGAGGTCGAGGCCGTGCTCTCGGGACCCGGCATCGTGAACCTGTTCCAGTTCACCCATGCGTCCGATCGAGCGAAATCCGCTTGCCCGGTCGTCGCCGCCGACCTCGGCGCGAGGGCTCAGGGCGAGGAGCGCGACCGCGCCGCCGACGTCACGGCCGCGGCGTTGGAGCGGACGTGTCACTGGTGCGAGGAAGCGCTCGGGATGTTCGTATCTGCCTATGGCGCGGAGACCGGCAATGTCGCGCTGCGCGCGCTGGCCATTGGCGGCATCTACATCGGCGGCGGCATCGCGCCGAAGATTCTGCCCGCGTTGGAGGCCGGTTCGTTCATGGAGGCGTTTCTCGCGAAGGGGCCGATGACGCCGCTACTGCAGGACGTGCCCGTGAAAGTGGTGCTGAATGCGGGCGCCGGGTTGATCGGCGCGTCCGTCAAGGCAGCGGCGCTGCTGGAGAGGTGACCGCGGTCACCTCGTCGCGCGCCTGTCAGCGGAACAGCCGCGCGATGTCGTTGTAGATCACCGTCACCATCAGCAGCACGACCAGCGACGCGCCGGTCATCAGGATCCGTTCCTTCACGCGCGGGCTGAGGTCGCGGCGCGCCAGCCCTTCGACGGCCAGGATCGCGATGTGGCCACCGTCGAGCACCGGCACGGGCATGAGGTTCAGCAGGCCCAGGTTCAAGCTGATCATCGCCATCAGGCCGAAGAGCGCCGTCCAGCCCACTTCGGCCGCGGTCCCGGACAGTTGCGCGATGCCGACCGGGCCCATGAGCTGGCGCACTGGCGTGTCGCGCGTGAAGAGCCCGCGCAGCGTGCTGCCGATGAGCCGCGTGTGCTCCCAGTTCTGCTCCAGGCTCAGGCGAACGGCCTGCGCGAGCGTCGGATCGATGCGCCTGACCTCGAAGGCGCTGATCGACACGCCGATCAACGCGGCGCCTGGCGCGCCCTGCGGCACGACCGTCGCGTCGTGACGCGTTCCCTCGCGCTCGACGGTGAGCACGAGCGGCGTGTTCGCGCTGCTGCGGATGCGCTCGATCGTCGCCTCGCGGAGCAAGGCCGGCTCGCCGTTCAGGGCGACGAGCACGTCGCCGGGCCGCAGCCCGCCTTTCTCGGCCGGGCTGTCCGGATTCACCTGCGTGATCTGCGGCCGGAGCACCGGGCGAATGCCGATGTCGCCGGCTTCGAACTCGCCGCGTGCCGCGGCCGTGAGCGTCACCTGCAGCCGCTCGCCTCCGCGTTGCGCGACGATGGCGAGCTCGCGGCCTGCTCTGGGCAGCACGGCCAGCTCCACGTCATCCCAGGTCGAGGCCGGCTTGCCGTCGATGCTCACCACGAGGTCGCCGGCCTCGAGGCCGGCGCGTGCGGCCGGGCTGTCCGCGACGACCGTGCCGACGACCGGCGGCGCGCTCTTGTACAGAGGCTCGTCGGCGCCCTGGCTGAGCACGAACGTGCCGAGGATCAGCGCGAGCGCGATGTTCATGATCGGCCCGGCGACGTACACCTGGAAGCGCACCCACTTGCTCTTCGCCATGAACTCGTCGGGCGCGGGCGCCTGGTGCTCTTCGGCGTTCTCGCCCGCGAGCTTCACGTACCCGCCGAGCGGCACGAGGCTGATGCAGTACTCGGTGCCGCCGCGGACCACCTTGGCGATCTTCGGACCGAAGCCCAGCGAGAAGGCGAGCACCCGCACACCGTGCCAGCGGGCCACGAGGAAGTGCCCGAGTTCGTGCACGAAGACGAGCACGCCCAGCACGAACAGGAACGACAGCAGCGTGGTCATCGGATCCTACGACGATGGTAGCGTACTGATGGTTTCGGCCGAGTATTCGCGGGCCCACGCGTCGGCCTCGCGGATCTCGGCGATCGACCGCAACTCGCCCGTCTGGCGGCCCGCGGCGTCGAGCGCTCGCTCGATGACCGCGGGAATCATGGGGAAGCTGATCCCGCCGGCGAGGAACGCCTCCACCGCCATCTCGTTGGCCGCGTTCAAGACCACGGGCGCCACGCCGCCGTGTTCGAGCGCCGCGTAGGCGAGGCGGAGACAGGGAAAGCGATCGAGATCGGGCGGCGCGAATTCCAGCGCGCCGAGCCGCGTGAGGTCGAGCGGAGGCAGCGGCGCCGACCAGCGCTCGGGATACGAGAAGGCGTACTGGATGGGCAGTCGCATGTCGGTGACGCCGAGCTGCGCGAGCACCGACCCGTCGCGGAACTCGACCATCGAGTGCACGACGGACTGCGGGTGCACGACCACGTCGATCGCCCGCGCCGGCGTCCCGAACAGCCAGCGCGCCTCGATGACCTCCAGGCCCTTGTTCATGAGCGTCGCCGAGTCGATCGTGATCTTGCGTCCCATCCGCCAGGTCGGATGGCGCAGCGCGTCCTCGAACGTCACCCTGGCGAGGGCGCTCGTCGGCAGCGTGCGGAACGGCCCGCCGGAGGCCGTCAGAATCAGCCGCCGCACGTCCGACAGGTTGCGTCCGTCCAGACACTGGTGGATGGCGTTGTGCTCGCTGTCGACCGGGAGGATGGCGACGCCGCGCCGCAGGGCGGCCTGAACCATCACCGCGCCGGCCATGACGAGCACTTCCTTGTTCGCGAGGGCGAGCGCTTTGCCGGCTTCGATCGCGGCGAGCGCCGCCTCCAAGCCGGCCGTGCCGGACGAGGCGCACAGCACGAGATCGACGTCGGGGTGCGTCGCCGCGGCGATGAGCCCTTCGCGTCCCGGCGGAAGGATCTCGACGCCGGAGTCCGGCGCCAGCCGCTCCTCGAGATCGACGAGCGCGGCCTCGGTGGCGACGCCGAGGGCGGCCGGGCGAAACGCTGCCGCCTGTTCGGCGAGCAGCGAAGCGTTTTCGCCGGCGGCCAGCGTCACGACCTGCAGGCGATCGGGATGGGCCGCCACGACGGCGAGCGCGCTCTGGCCGATGGAGCCGGTCGAACCAAGAATGGCGATGCGCTTCATGCGGCGGCCGGCGTCCGTCAGATGACGTAGCGGAGGAAAAGGAAGAAGACCGGGGCAGCGAAGAGATAGCTGTCGAGCCGATCGAGCACGCCGCCATGTCCGGGGATGAGCGCGGACGCGTCCTTCGCGCCGGCGCTGCGCTTGAGCAGCGATTCGAACAGGTCTCCGGCGATCCCGAACATCGCCACCACCAGCGCGACCAGGCCGCCCATGAGCGGCGATGTGCCGACGCACAGCGGTCCCAGGACGACCCCGGCGATCGTCGCGGCCGACACGCCGCCGATCGCGCCTTCGTTGGTCTTGGCCGGGCTGACGGCGGGCGCCAGGCGCGTGCGCCCGAAGCGGCGTCCGACGTAGTACTGCGTGATGTCGCTGGCCGCCAGCGTGGCGACGAGCCAGGTCGTCGCGGCGGGTCCCATCGCCCATTGCACCCAGACGAGCGCGCCGAGCGGCGCCCCGACGTACACGGGCGCCATGACGAGGACGGCAGCTCGTGTCAGCGTCGCGTGGGACGGCGGTCCGAGCGTCAGCGCGACGGCACCGCCGCCCACGACGAGCGCGAGCAGGACGGCCACGGGTGCGTCCGCCGCCGGCGCGTGCCGGCTCGTCGCCGCCACGGCCAGGAGCAACGCCGCCGCGCCGGTCGAGAGAAACGCCGCCGGCACGGCCGCCTCGGCGCGCGCGGACAGTCCCGCGATCTCCAGGCCGGCGACGACGGCCGCCGCGCACGCCAGCACGGCAGTGGCCCAGGGCGGCAGCACCCAGAGCGTGAGTCCAACGACAGCGCCGAGAACCAGCGCGGAAGCGACCCTTGTCATTGCCGACGCGACTCTACTGCTTCCCCGCTCCGACAGCGGGCGGGATCGCGCCGTAGCGCCGGTCGCGCTTCTGGTAGTCGAGGACGGCGGCGAGCAGGTGCTGCGTACGGAAATCCGGCCAGAGCGCGTCGGTCACCCAGATCTCGGCGTAGGCGATCTGCCAGAGGAGGAAGTTGCTGACCCGCATCTCGCCGCTCGTGCGGATCAGCAGATCCGGATCCGGCTGACCGGCGGTGTAGAGCCGCGCGCTGAACGCGGCTTCGTCGAGCGCGTCCGGATCGATGCCGTCGCGAATCGCGCGCCGCGCTGCGTCGACGATTTCCGCGCGGCCGCCGTAGCTCAACGCGATGTTGAACAGCATGCCGGTGTTCCCCGCGGTGCGCGCCTCGGCGTCCGCCAGCTCGTCGCGCACGTCGGGATCCAGCCGATCCCGCTGGCCGATGACGTGGAACCGGATGTTGTTCCTGAGCAGCGTTCTGAGCTCCAGCCTCAGGTACTGCTTGAGCAGGCTCATGAGCGCCGAGATCTCGGTGTCCGGGCGCTTCCAGTTCTCGACGGAGAACGCGTAGAGCGTGAGAACCGCGATGCCCAGACGCGCCGACGTCTCGACGGTGGACCGGACGGCGTCGATGCCGGCGCGGTGCCCTTCCACGCGGGGCAGGTGGCGGCTCTCGGCCCAGCGGCCGTTGCCGTCCATGATGATCGCGATGTGCCTCGGGAGGCGGTCGAAGTCCAGGCGCCGGAGGAGCGCCTCCTCCTTCGATCCCGGCGACACCGCGGCGATCATCTCCGGTAGCGGCATTTCTCGGCCAGGATCTTAGCAGTTATCGGGCGGAAATGGGGTCGTCGCCCGGCTCACCGGTACCGCACCGCCATGAGCGTCAGGCCGCTCGCCGGCATCGTTCTGCCGGCCGCGCGCCGGTCGCGCGCGGCGAGCACGGCCCGCATGGAAGCTGGAGGCCTGAGGCCCTCGCCGACCTCCATCAGCGTGCCGACCAGGGTTCGCGCCATGTGGCGCAGGAAGCCGTTGCCGGTGATGTCGAAGACGATCTCGTCGGGCCGAGCGTCGACGTCGAGCCGTTCGATGTCGCGGACCGTGTGCTGCGGCGCCGACCCGCGCGCTTGGAACGACGCGAAGTCGTGACGCCCGACGAGCAGCCTGGCCCCCTCGCGCATCGCGTCCACGTCGCGTGTTCCCGGCGCGTGAGAGACGAACAGCCGATCGAACGGCGACAGGATCGACGTCGTCACGACCCGGTAGCGGTACGCTTTGCCGCGCGCGTGAAAGCGCGCGTGAAACCCGAGCGGCGCCTCCTCGACCGACATGACGCGGATGTCCGGCGGCAGCCGCACGTTGAGCGCGCGCAGCACGGCGTCGGCCGGGTGATCGAAGTCCACGTTCACGCTCGCGACCTGCGCGGCGGCGTGGACGCCGGCATCGGTGCGCCCCGCGCCGGCGACGCCGGGGCCGGGCGTCGTGCCGGCCAGCGGAGCAAAGGCGTCTTCGATCATCTGTTGCACCGAGATGCCGTTCACCTGGCGTTGCCAGCCGACGTAGTTCGTGCCGTCGTAGGCCACCGTCAACTTCAGCGTGCGCATGGCGGTTCGCAGCGGCGTATGCGGGCTGGACGGTTCCAGGAATCCCGAAGGTGCCGGCGCGATCGTGGTGCCGCGTCTACGTTCTGGATCCGGGTTTCACGGCTGGCGTGCCGGCTGCGCAGAGCGGGCAGATCGCGGGTTCGTACGTCGGGAGCGTGAGCGTGAGCAGCGAGACGTGGCGGACACCGAGCGCGGACTGCCCGCCGCTGCGATCGACGATCGACCCGGCGCCCACGACGGCCGCGCCGGCGGCTTCGGCGACCGCGATGGTCTCGCGCGTGGATCCGCCGGTCGTGACGACGTCTTCGACGACGAGCACGCGGTCGCTGGACGAGAGGGTGAAGCCGCGCCGGAGGGCCAGTTTGCCGTCCACCCGTTCGGCGAAGAGCGCACGGACGCCGAGCGCGCGCGCGATCTCGTGCCCGATGATGAGACCGCCCAAGGCTGGCGAAAGCACCGCGGTGGCGCTGGCGCCGTCGAAATGCGCGGCGAGCGCCGCGCCGAGACGTTCGGCGTGCGCGGGATGCTGGAGAACGAGCGCGCACTGCAGGTACCCGGAGCTGTGCAGGCCCGACGTGAGCTTGAAGTGTCCTTCCAGCAGGGCGCCGGAGTCGCGGAATACGGAGAGCACCTGATCGTGATGCATAAGTGATGGTCCTCGGTCCTCGGGCCCGGTCCTTCGTCCGGGTCCCATGGTCCGTCAGCTCATGTACCACCCGCCGTTGACGTTGATCGTCTGGCCGGTGATGTAGCCGTTGGTCGCCAGCAGGACGGCGACGTCGGCGACTTCGTCCGGTGTGCCGAAGCGGCCGACGGGAACGAGGTCAGCGCGAGCGCGCGGGTTGTTCGTCACCATCTCGGTCGCGATGAGCGCTGGCGCGATCGCGTTCACCGTGATGCCGTCTTTCGCGAGCAGCGCGGCGTACGAGTGCGTCAGGCCGAGAATGCCGGCCTTCGACGCCGCGTAGTGCGGGCCCACGACGCCTCCGAGCTGAGCGGCGACGGACGAGAGATTGACGATGCGCCCCCAGCGCTCCAGGCGCATGGCGGGCACGACGCGTTGCGTGACGAGGAACACCGAGGTGAGATTCGCCGCGATCAGGTCGTGCCAGTCCTGATCCGTGATCGACTCGAGCGGCCGCGGCCGCGTGATGCCCGCGTTGTTGATCAGCACCGACACGCTGCCGAGCGTGGAGGTGACCTCCGCAACCAGCGCGCTCGCCTCGCTGCCTTGCGAGAGATCGGCGCGCACCGCCATCGCCCGGCGGCCCAGCGCTTCGATCGCCCGTTGCACCTCGACGGCGTCGGCGTGGCGCTCACGGAAGCTCAGTGCGACGTCGGCACCGGCGTTCGCGAGCGCGATCGCGATCGCACGCCCGATGCCGCGGCTTCCACCGGTGACGAGCGCGACGCGACCGGCCAGCGGCGGCGGATCCAGAGCCGTCATGACACGCGATCATAATCTCGGATTGACGCGCGCGTCGCTCGGACGCGCCCCAGCGTGTGGCGTGCGGCGGCAGGGCCGCACGTCCGAAGCAGGCGTGCGATCCGTGCACGGGTGCGTCGACGGCCGTCAGCGATTGCCCTGCACGCTGCCTTCTGCGGTGGTGCCGGCGAGCGGCCGGCCGGCGATCGGGGCGAAGAACCCGACGACCAGCGCGTTGATGGAGAACGTGCCGGTGTTCTTCGACTGGAGACGTCCCGCGTAGGTGTACGGCCCGCTGGCGAAGTCCGTGCGCGTGAGCCGCGTCGCGTAGGACTGGTCTTTCGACGGCGACATGGAGACCGTCCCTCGGGATACGTTGTCGACACGGAAGAACAGCACGCCAGGCTCTCCAGGTCGCGGGGCCTTGAAGTCGCCGAACATTTGCCGCACTTTGGCCAGGTCGACCGTCTCGGAGACCTCCCCCGCCGTCCAGGCGGACGCGGGCATCTGGTCGGGGCCGTACACCGTCACGCGCAAGCCGGTGGACTGCCCGCGCAGCAGGTGGAGCTGGTCGGCCGACATGCTGATGCCAAGCGCGAACTCGGAGAACGCCGCGCCGTTGTCGCCGTTCCGCATCGTGACGGTCACCGGTCCCGCCGGCGCATTCGGCGGCAGCATCCAGTAGAGCGCTCTCGGCGTCTGCGCGAGGACCACACCTTCGACGCCGTTGACCTCGACGACGGACGGCCCCGAGAACGGCCCGCGAATCACCTGTACTTCGCCGGGCAACAAGACCGGCGACATCAAGTACGGCGACGCCGCGTCCGCAGGCGCCGCGAACGGACGCGCCGGACGCGACGTGGGCGTCAGGCGGATCGTGCCGATCGGCAGCTCGTCGCGGAGAAACGTCAGGGGCTGTTTCAGCACGTCGAGGCTCTCGACGCAGAAGGGCGCTCCGGCCGGCTGCGCAGGGCCGTCGCCGAACCGCAGCGTGATGCCATCCAGGAGCGACGCCCCACGAACGGGCTGAGCCGGGCGCTCGATCGGCAGCTCACCGTTCGTCATGTCGAGGGCTGGCGTCGGTGGCACGACCAGATCGGCCAGGACCCTGCCGCACGTCGGCAGCCGCTCGAGATCCGTGGCCGTGACGACGGTGACGGCCGTCACCGCTCGCGTGTCGATCTCGCGTTGGGCGAGCGCAGGGCGGCCGATGGCGAAGACGAGCAGCACGCCGATGGCAGCCGGCTGGCGAGAACGTGACGACGTGAGCGGTTTCATGCAGGTGGCGGCCTCCTGCCGCATCCGATCTATCGGCACCTGTCGCCGAAGATCGCGGGTTTGTCCTCCAGCAACGACCGGCACTCGGCCGCGGAGGATCCTGATCGTGGACGCCATCGACGCGACGTGAGTGCCGGTCAGCGGCGGCGCCATTCCGGCGCGCCGGCACGTGCGATCGTCCGCTCGACCGGCCATCCTGGACCTGACACATGCCGTCTCTCGTCGCCCGCTCCGCCTCCATCCGCGCGTCATCGTCGGCGCTGGCAAGGGAAACCGCACAGGCGCGGTTGCTCGTCGCCTACGTCGCAGTCGGCGTGTTCTTCATGCTGCTGCCGGGCACGCTCTTCGGCGTGATCAGCCTGCTGCAGGTCAGCGCGCGACAGAGCGTGTCGCTCGTGTCCGCTGCCCAGCTCCAGGCCCACGGCCACGCGCAGATCTTCGGCTGGGTCGGGACGTTCATCCTCGGCATCGGTCTCTATTCAGTTCCGAGGGTTCGAGATGGCCTCCGCACCGTCATCCATCTCGGCTGGACGGCCTGGGCGCTGTGGACTGCTGGTGTGACGATGCGCTGGCTGGCGACGGCGTACGGCTGGCAGTGGCGAGCGTTGCTGCCCGCGTCCGCCGCGATGGAGCTCGCGGCCTTCCTGATCTTCGTTCACCTCGTGTCCTCGCATCGCCCGCCGGGTGGCGGCGACGGCCGCCTCGCACCGTGGGTTCGGGTGGTCATCGTCGCGACGGCCGGATTCGGCCTGACGCTCGTCGCCAACGTTGCCGCGACCGTGTACGTGGCCCGCTGGGGAACGTCCGCCGCGATGCCACACGGCGCGGGACAGCGCGTGCTGGTGCTGGCGACGTGGGGCTTCCTCGCCCCCTTCATCTGGGGATTCAGCGCCCGCTGGCTGCCGATGTTTCTCGGAACGCGCCCGCCCATGTTCGCGCTGCTCTTCGCCGGCTTGTTCGTGACCTGGTCGGGTATCGCTCTGGCGATCGCGGACTCGATGCTTGCCGCGGCCACGCTGCTCGCCGCCGGCGCCGGTCTCGCTGTCGCCGCGCTTCGCCTCGTGGAGCGTCCGATCGAGGCGGCCAGGACGCGCGGCGTGCACCGCTCGTTCCCGTCGTTCGTGCGCGTCGCGTACGGCTGGCTGATCGCCGCGAGCCTGCTCGGGATCGCGGCGAGCGTCTGGGATGTCTCGGGCGGCATCTGGGGCGCGTCGCGACATGCGTTCACCGTGGGGTTCGTGTCCACGATGGTGTTCTCGATCGGGCAGCGCGTGCTGCCGGCATTCGCGACGCGTGTGCTCTGGAGCCCGCGGGTCATGTTCGCGGGGCTGCTGCTCCTGAACGCCGGCTGCCTCGTCCGGGTCACGAGTGAGGTCGTCGCCTACCAGCGCGATGCGGCCTGGGCCTGGGCCGTCCTGCCGTCGTCCGGCATCCTCGAGCTCTCGGCGATCGTGCTCTTCGCCGTCAACATGGCTGCGACGATGGCGTCGCCGGCAATCGGCTGCGCGCACGGCGCGGCGCCGCGTTCATCCTGAATCGTCCGGGCGCTCCTGGAGCGCGCCGCTGGCGCCAGCAGCGGTCACATCGCCGTCGCGTCCCATGGCCGCCGGCGCGACGATCTGTCGATACTCCTCCCGGACCGCGCGCCAGATGTGCTCGGCCCGCGCCGTCCGCCGCGCGTGCTTGTCCAGCGCGGCATCGCCGATGTGCTCCATGTCGATCTCGGGGCCAATCGCCAGGTGAATGCCGGCGCGCCGGATGTGGCGAGCTTCGCCAAGCTCGATCTGAATGCTCTCGGGAGGCGGGAGGAAATCGTAGGTCGCGAGCGCCATCGGGTAGAAATGGGACGGCCGGTGCGCCCGCCGCGCCATCAGGAAGTACATTTCGATGCTCTGGGGATCGAACGGCGCGATCTCGATGGCGCCGGCGGTCATGCGGTCGCGGCCGCCGCTCGGCGCCGCGTAGACGCACCGTCCGCCCGCGCCCAGCAGCTCTCGCATCCGCTCCATCGTCTTCTGGTTGTGGCGTTGCTTGATCGCTTTGCGATCGGGCGGATGCTCGATGTACCGCTTCGAGTAGATGCAGAGCAGGTTCCGGCCCATGCTGAACGGCACCGCGAGAGGGTCCGTCGTGACGCGTTCGCCCGCGACGAAGATCATGTCGCGCGCGATGGCCGGATAGGTGTCCTCGAGCAGGAGGCTGATGGCCTGCGGATCGCCTTCGGTCTGATGGTTGGCGAGCAGGATGACGTTCTCGCCGGCCGCGAGCTGAGCGGCGATCCGGTCGAGCTCGGGGAGCCCGCGAACGGAGGAACGCGAGCGATCGACGAGAGGGCGGAGGAACTCGAGGCCGAATCGATAGTGGTCGAACGGCGCGGTGATCTGCCCGTGATAGGGCTCGAACACGAACGGTGATTCGATCTGCGCCTCCAGTTGCTCGATGAACGTGCACCAGAGGTCGTCGGCCCGATCGCGCGGCAGCCCTGCGTTGGCCAGCGCCTCGTGATACTGGTCGTAGAAATGCTGGAGGATGGACCCGAACTGGGCAGGAAACCGTGGATCGGCAACGAGCGTCGAGAGACGTCGACGACTCGAGAGTCCGTCCACGGCGGCCATGCTACTCGCGAGCGATCCCTGCTACGCGATCACAGAGCTCGGCAGGTGGTTCCGCTCAGCCACGTCAGAGCAGCCCACTCGATGCCCAAACAACACGTCTCCAGATGTCCAGAGGTCATCAGGGTTCGAGCGTTGCGAGATACGCGAGCATGTCGACGATGTCCTCGTCGGTCAGGTTGGCGACGACCGGCTGCATGAGCGCCGAGTTCGTGCCGTGCCGGCTGCCGCTCTTGAAATCGTAGAGCTGCCGTCCCATGTAGCTCGGGGATCGTCCCGCGATCGACGGCACGACGCCGACGCCTTTCATGTTGGCGCCGTGGCAGATCCCGCAGGCGACGGTCTTGCCATTTCCGCCGGTCTTGACGAGCGCCTCGCCCTTCTTGACCGCGCCGGTCGGGACGTACGCGAGAAACGGCGTGCCTCCATCGCGAAGCTCCGTGGCCTCGTAGTTGGTCGACACCTCGACGATGCGGTTGCCGACCGGCTCGGTGCCGGCACCCTCCACGACCGCGTACATGACGCCCGTGTTTCTCGTCACCGGGACCATGTCGGCTTCGATGACCTTGATCCAGGGCTTCCGCTTGACCGATGCGAAGTACTCAGCCGCCGTGTGGATCTCCTCTTCCGTCGCGGCCTTGGAGATCGTGACCATGAGCGCCGGGCCCACGACCCTGGGCTCCGAGCCGAGCCGCTTGCCGTCGCGGAAGTCGTGCATCTGCTGGATCAGGTACTCGGCCGGCTGGCCCGCGAGCGGCGCGTTCTCAGGCTTGCCGAAGCCGTTGGCGAGATGGCAGTACCCGCAGGCTCTCACCTCGGGCCGCCGGCCGTGCTCGACGACGTCGGGCAGCGGCGGGTGCTCGTCGGGGTGCCAGTCCGCGATGCTGAACGAGTCGCGCGTCTGTGCCGCGGTGTACTGGCGCGGGCTGTTCGGCACGCTGCGGGGCGTCGGATCGACGGCGCCGCGGCCGCGCGCCGGCGCCGGAGCGCCTTGCGCCGCCGCCGGGCCCGGCGTCTGAGCGCCGGCCGCGCCGGCAGGCGCCCCAGCGGCTGGGCCGGAGGCCGCCCCGGCGGCAGAGCCAGCGGCTGGGCCGCGTCCGCCGCCGCGACTCGGCGGAATCGGAAACGCCCATGCGGGCACGGTCGATGGCGCGGCGGCCGCCGCCGGGGTGGGCGCGGACTGCTGCCGGGCGGCAGTCGGAACGGCAAATGGCGCCGCCGCGAAGCTCAGCGCGACGACGAGGATTCGACAACGTGGGGAGGCTGTCATGAGGCGACTCCGTTTGATCGACGTGCCGCGCGCGGCACTGCGTCGTACTGGATGAATCGTGGAAATGATACTCCTGTACCGGTCGGTCCGGCTGCCGCTTCCGATCATCTGTGCCGCCGCTGTCGCGTGCGCTGGGCCCGATGCTCGGCTCGCTAGAAGGCAGCGGGCCCTGTCCGGCCGCCCTCGGCCGATCGTCGTCGACTGCACCTGCCGTTCGCCGAGGCGGAACTGCGTAAGCGGCTTTCGCCGGCCGTAAGCGCGCGGCAGCTCTGGCGATCGATTTCACGTTTCAATTCTGGTACTGCAGTTGCTCCGTGATGCGGCGGAGCCTCCCGCGTGACGCGCGTGCGGGCGCCGCTCGAGGATTGCGGTCATGAGATCGACGTTCGCACCAACGGTTGCCGTGGAGCGCGCTGGTCTTCGCGCGCGGCCGCGGCTTCGTGTCGTCGCGCTGCTCGGCCTCGCGACGCTCGCCGGCGGTGTCCTGTCGCCGCCGATCACGGCGCGCCAGAAGAGCGAGCCGCGCGAGATCGCCGTCACCGCCAAGCGCTACACGTTCGAGCCGTCGCTGATCGAAGTCGAGCAGGGCGAGCCTGTGCGGCTCGTGGTCACGGCCATCGACGGCGTGCACGGGTTCGCGATCAAGAAGGTGAAGGTGGACAAGGAACTGATGCCGAACAAGGCGATGGCGATCGACTTCGTCGCGAAAGACGCCGGCGAGTTCCCCATCATGTGCACCGTGATCTGCGGCGAAGGGCACGCGCAGATGACCGGCACGCTGCGCGTGGTCGCGAAGGCGGCGCCGTGACGGCGAAAGGACTCGTGATGCTGCGAAAGACGCTGGCGACCGCTGTCCTGGGCGCGGCGCTCGTCGCGACGGGATGCGACGAGACGCTCGAGGACATCGCGGGGCCCTCGCCCACGCTGACGAAGACGTTAGCCAGCATCCAGGCGGAGATCTTCGAAGCGAGCGACAGCTCCGGTCGAGCCGCGTGCGTGCAATGTCACACGGATGTGGGACGGACGCCGCCGGCTGGATTGAACCTGACACGGAACGCCGCGTACAACGCGCTCATCGACGTGGCGAGCACGGAGAAGCCCGGCGCCGTCCGCGTCGTCCCGGGCGATCCCGACAACAGCTATCTCGTGCAGAAGCTCGAGGGCGCTCCGGGCATCGTCGGGCAGCGGATGCCTCGAGGCAGCGGTCCGTACCTCACCGAAGGACAGATGCTGATCATTCGCCGCTGGATCGCCGAAGGCGCGGCCAACAACTGATGAAGGAGCCCGTGATGCGTCGTCTTCCGCTCCTGACGCTCGTCGCGGCCGCCGTCGTGGCCATGTCGGCGCGCGTCGCGGCCGCACCTGCCGGCGATCCGCCGTCGCCTCAGGCCCCTGCGGCTGCACAGGCCGCACCAGGCCCGGCATCCGATCCGGACCTCGACTTCCAGCCGCTGCAACCGGACTTCACGCTCGTCAACCTGCCGACGACGCTGCGGCTGGCCCGGAATGCGAGCGCGTTTCGCGTCACGCACCGCTTCACGCGTCCGCTCAACCAGGGCAGCGTCGGCAGCCTGTTCGCCGACGCGCTCGGCATCGATTCCTCGGCGCAGATCGGCCTCGAGTACCGCTACGGCATCTTCCGCGGCACGCAGATCGGGTTCCGCCGGACGAACGACCGCACGATCGAGCTCTTCACGCATCAGAGCGTCGCAGAGGAGCGTGATGGACGCCCGGTCAGCGTCGCCGTCTTCGGCAGCATCGACGGCACGAACAACTTCCGCGGCAGCTACAGTCCGGCGCTCGGCGCGATCGTCTCGCGCCGCCTCGGCAGCGCGGCGATGGTCTACGTCACGCCGATGTGGGTGAACAACTCCAACAGCTTGCCGGCCGAGGTCGTCGACGACAACGACACGACCTTCGTGGGCATCGCGGCGCGGATCCGTTTGCGGCGAACCGTGTACGTCGTGGCGGAGGTGATGCCGCGGATCGCCGGCTACGACCCTGGCGACCACCAGGCGTCCATCGCGATCGAGAAGGTCGTCGGCGGCCACGCCTTCCAGTTGAACGTCTCGAACGGCATCGCGAGCACGATCGGATCGATGGCGCGCGGCGCGGGGACGAACGGCGACTGGTTCCTGGGCTTCAACATCTCTCGGAAGTTCTTCTGAGCGGCGGCGTCCGCCGCCGGACGAACGCGAGGCGCACGAGCCTCGCGCTTCCACCCGTATGACGTCGATCATAGCGGCGGCACACGTCGTTCTCTATGATGGCGGGGACTGCGCCACGCGCTTTCGGCGATGCGGCCGGCGTGCCGGCGTGCCGGCGGCGCTCGCGCGGGGCCGCGCGGCCAGGCATCGGCGGGCGGCCAGCCGCGCCGCCGAACCGAGGCGTGGTCGTCGGATCGGCGCATCGAGGCTCGGGCCGGAAGGGGAGATCGCATGCGCCGGACACGGAGGTCGCTCTGGCCGTTCCGGTCGCTTCGCGGCAAGCTGCTGTTCCTGATCTGTCTTGCGACGCTGCCGGCGGTGCTCTTCACGGCCTACGCCGCGGAGAACGAGCGTGAGGCGGCGCTCGCCCGAACCGAGAGCGATGCGCTGCACCTGGCGGGGCTGACGAGCCGAGAGCACGCGCACCAGATTCGCGGCGCGCGGGAGCTGCTCGCCTGGCTCGGCACGAGGCTGGCCCGCGAGGGGCCGCAGTCGAGGATCATCGGCGATCCGGACTTCCTGCCGGCGCTGCTCGCCGGCCATCCGCAGCTCGCGAACATCGGCGTGCTCTCTCCCGAGGGCACCGTGATCCGGAGTGCCTACCCGTTGGCGAGCCGCCGAAGCTGGCGCGACAACCCTGCATTCGCCGCCGCCCTCCAATCGACCAGCGTGGAAGCCGGCACCTACACGATTTCGCCCATTCTCGACCGGCCGACGCTGAACCACGCGTACGCGGTGCGCGACGGCGACGGGCACGTCACCTCCGTGGCGTTCACGGGGCTCGATCTCGATTGGCTGTCGGCGGTGGCCCGAGAGAGCGGACCTCGGGATGGAGGTTCGGTGATGATCACCGATCGGGCCGGTCGCGTGCTCGCCTACGGCGGCGACGAGATCGGCGGCGGCGCGCGCGCGCTCGACGTCCAGGGCGCGGCGGACATCGCGCAATCGGGGCATGGACGGATCGTCCCGATCGGCGGCGAGCACCGGTTCGTCGTCGCTGCACCGCTCGACGGCGCGCCCGGGCTGTTCGTCGCCGTCGCGCTTCCGTACGAACAGGTCCTCCAGGACGCCAACGCCGCGTTCTATCGCACGCTCGTCGGCCTGGGGGTGCTCACGCTCGTCACGATTGTCGCTGCCTTTGCGGCCGCGGAGGTAGGCTTCTTGCGGGCGCTGCGGTCGCTCGCCCGCACGGCTCAGCTCTTCGGCGCCGGCGATCTCACGGCGCGCGCCGTGGTGCCGCGCGGGCACAACGAGTCGGCGCTGCTGGCCGGCGCCTTCAACACGATGGCCGATTCGCTCGCCCGCCGGCATCAGGAAGCACTCGACGCGCAGGCGGCCCTCCGTGGCCTGACGGGCGCGCTCCAGGATGCACGTGAAGCCGAAGCGGCGAGAATCTCCCGCGAGCTGCACGACCAGATCGGCCAACTGCTGACCTCCATGAAGTTCGACCTCGTCGGCCTGACCGCGTCGTGCCCCGTCGACGAGCGCGATCGGCCCTGCGCGACGAAGCTCCGCGACGGCGTGGCGGCGATGAACGAACAGATCGCCACCGCGCTCGAGTTCGTGCGCCGCATCTCGTCGGAGCTGCGTCCAGGCGTCCTGGACAAGCTGGGATTGATTCCCGCCCTGGAGTGGCAGGCTCGTGAAGTCGAAAGCCGAACCGACCTCATCGTCCAGATCGAGGCGGACGGCGTTCCCGCGAACCTCGACGAGACCATCGCCGTCACGCTGTTTCGCATCGCGCAGGAGGCCTTGACGAACGTCGTGCGCCACGCGCACGCCCGGGTGGCCGATGTGCGCCTGTGCGCCATTCCCGGCGGCCTTCGCCTCGAGGTCCACGACGATGGCATCGGGGCCGACGCGGGGGCGCTCCAGAGCCCCACATCGCTCGGGATCATCGGCATGCGGGAGCGCGCGCGGCTCGTGAGCGGCGTGCTGGCGATCCAGAGCGCGCCCGGACAAGGCACGACGCTGACCGTGACGGTTCCGGTACCATCCATGGCGAGGGCCGATGCGCATCCTGCTGGCGGATGATCATCCGGTCGTGCGGTCCGGCCTGCACCGCATCGTCAGCCAGGCGTTCCCGACCGCCGAGATCGACGAGGCGAGCTCGTGCGAGGAGGTGCTCGAGCGCCTGCGCTCGTCGCCGGTGTCGGTGCTGGTCCTCGACATCGCGCTGGGCGAGCGCAACAGCCTCGACTGGGTCGACGAGTTCAGGCGGCTGCAACCCGGCCTCGCGATCGTCGTGCTCAGCATGTACGGGGAGCGGCAGTTCATCCTGCGCGCGCTGCGGATCGGCGTCTCGGCCTACCTGACCAAGGATCGGGCGCCCGAGGAGCTGCTGCGGGCGATTCGAAGCGTGCTGCAGGGGAAGCGGTACCTCGGCGAGAACGTGGCGGAACAGATCGCGGACTTCGTGGCGATCGGAGGATCGGGCGCCGACGCACCCCACGAGCTGCTGTCTCCGCGCGAGTACGAGGTGCTCCTGCTCCTCGCGGCGGCGCGCTCGGTCTCCGACATCGCGGCCACGCTCGATCTGAGCGTCAAGACCGTCAGCACCTACCGCACGCGGATCCTCGAGAAGATGGGCCTGACCTCCAACGCCCAGCTCATGCGCTATGCGCTCGAGCACCGGCTCGTGAAGTAGGGCGTGTAGGACGGACACCGACACGACGCCGCCGATCCTCCGACGATGGCGGCGGACGAACGCGGATGTTCGCGCCGCCGGGCGCGCGATACGCTGCTCTCGTGACGCGCGGCATTGCCGTCCGGAGCCATCTCGACGCCCGCCTGGCCGACCTGCACCCGGCGTATTTCGCGCTGGTGATGGCGACCGGCATCGTGGCGATCGCGTGCCGGGCGTCCGGACTGCAGGCGTTCGCGACGCTGCTCTCTCGAATCAACCTGATCGCCTACCCGGCGATCTGGGTCCTGTTCCTCGCGCGCGTCGTCCGCAATCCCGAGCGCGTCCGCGAGGACTGGGCGAGTCACCAGCGTGCGCCCGGCTACTTCACGCTCGTCGCGGCCACCGGCATGCTCGGCATGCAGGCCGTGCGGCTCCACGGGAACATCGCGGTCGCGACGGTGCTGTGGTGGGCGACCGTCGTGTTCTGGGCGGCCTGCACCTACACCGTGTTCACGCTGCTGACGATTCGGGAGCACAAGCCCGGCCTGGCCGACGGCATCAACGGCGGATGGCTGCTGGCGGTCGTGGCGACCCAATCGGTGGCGACGCTCGGCTGCGCGCTCGACGGCCGCCTCTCGATCGACCGCGATACCCAGTTGTTCGTGCTGCTCTCGTTCTGGGCGGGCGGCGGCATGCTGTACTTCTGGATCATCGCGCTGATCTTCTACCGCTACATGTTCTTCGGGTTCTCGCCGCGCGATCTGATGCCGCCCTACTGGATCAACATGGGCGCCGTCGCAATCTCGACCCTCGCCGGCGCGATGCTCGCCGATGCGGCGCGAGGGTCGGCGCTCGTCGGCCCGCTCCGTCCCTTCATCCTCGGGATGACGGTGATGTTCTGGGCGACCGCCACCTGGTGGATCCCGATGCTGCTCGTGCTGTGGATCTGGAGACACCTGCGTCATCGCGTGCCGGTCGCCTACGACCCGCTCTACTGGGGCCTGGTGTTTCCGCTCGGGATGTACGCGGTGAGCACGTACCGGCTGTCGGCGGCCCTCGGCGCGCCGTTCCTGGTCTGGATTGCGCGAGGCTTCGTGGTGGCGGCTCTTTCGGCGTGGTTGCTGACGGCGTTGGGGTTCGCGGGGCGGATGGTCTACATCGTGGTGCTCGGGCTGAAGCAGCGCGGCCGGCATCCGATGCCGCGCGCCCGCGCGTATCCGGCCATCGACTTGTAACGGGTTCGATTCCTGACTGGAGGCACACACATGGCGGCTTTCGGCAAGACCGATGCACAGGCTGACTCGTTCGTCGCCGTGGGACTGTCCACGACGGCCGATCTGCACGCCGAGGCGGAACGGCGCATGAGGCGCGGCAAGCGTCTCGTCATCGGCGGATGCGTGCTGTCGGTCGTGGGCGTGATCGCGTACTCGATCGCCTGCCTGACCGCGGGCGTGAACGAGAACGTCGGACTGATCCTGCTCGACCACCGCGCGCCGCTCGTCGCGCCCACGCTCGGCGTGATCGGTCTCGGCACCCTGCTGTGGCTCGTGGGCTCCGTGATGTACCTCGACGGCGTCATGGAGAGCGATCCGGACGGCCCGGACGGCACGTTCTGATCGCGGGCCGGACGAGGACGCGCGTGCCGAGACCGCGACTACGCCGGCCGGCTGCCGGGCGCCAGCCGATCGCCCGGCGACTCGAACTTGTGCTCCAGCTCCGGGCTCGCAGAGCGCAGGATGCCGAGGACGGTCCAGTGCATCCAGATGAACGACGCGGCCGTGACCACGAGCAGAATGAAGAACGTGGTCTGTGGAATCCCGGCGAGGCTGTAGCTGTAGGCGAAGAACGGCGGCAGGAAGAACCCGCCGAGCGCGCCGATCAGCCCGACCAGACCGCCAACCGCCCCGACGTCCTTCGGGAAGTACTCGGGAATGTGCTTGTAGACGGCGGCCTTGCCCACGCCCATGCCGACGCCGAGCAGGAACACGAACACAGTGAACCATCCGACGCCGAGCTGGAACTGCATCACCTCGCGGGTGCCGTCCGATTCGAACTGCTGCGGCACGTACAGCACGATGTGCCCGCTCGGCGCAGCGAGCATGATGAGCGACAGCGTCATGACCCAGAAGACGCCGTACATCACGCGCCGAGCGCCGAACCGGTCGCTCATCCACCCGCCGAACGGGCGCAGGAGGCTCGCCGGGAAGATGAAGAGCGTCGTCAGCAACGCGGCCGTCGCGAGCGGCAGGCCGTAGACGTCGACGTAGTACTTCGGCAGCCAGGCCGACAGCGCCACGTACGCGCCGAACACGACCACGTAGTAGAGGCTGAAGCGCCACACGCGCACGAATCTCAGCGGCCGCAGCAGCTCGTGAAGCGGCCGGCCGGCGCCCGGCTTGCGATCGTGGCTGGGCGTGAAGAACCAGATCAGCGCGGCCATCACGACGAGCATGGCGGCGTAGAGCACCGGCACGAACCGCCAGCCTCCGGGCACGAGCCCGCCCATCACGCCCGCCACCGGCACCATCGTGATGAGCGCCGGGCCGATGAGCTTCGTGACCGACGCCCCCACGTTGCCCGCGCCGAACACGCCGAGCGCGAATCCCTGACGATGCTTGGGGAACCAGGCGGAGTTCCAGGAGATGCCGACGTTGAACGAGTTGCCCGACAGGCCCAAGAGGAAGGCGTAGACCAGAAGTTGCGTGAAGCTCGTCGCCGTGGTGACGAGGTAGGTCGGGATCGATGTCAGCAGCAGCAGGGCCGCCATCACGCGCCGGCCGCCGAACTTGTCCGTCAGGATGCCGAACGCGAGCCTCCACACCGATCCGTTGAGGATCGCGACGGCCGCCAGCCAACTGAGCTGCACGTCCGACAGGCCGAACTCCTTCCGGATCGGAATGCCGAGCACGCCGAACTGGAGCCACACGGCGAACATCAGCGTGAAGGCGGCCGTCGAGAGCGTCAGGATGCGGTTTCGGGCGTGGACCTCGACGGGAGACTCGGTCGGGTTCAGAAGCTGGGGAGCAGTCATGGCGTGTCCTCTCGTGCAGTCAGAACTGCAGGACGTGTTCGAGATACCCGAAGGTCAGCGGCCGGGTGCCGCCCGTGAAGTTCTGCTTCACGACGTCGCCGCCGTTGAACACGCCGAAGTACCCGTTGACCGACCAGCGTGGGCTGAACCGGTAGTCCACGGCGCCCTCGGCCACGGTGCCGAGGTCCGTGAACCCGCGCGATGGCCGGCCGGCATAGCCGAAGACCGTACCGGCCTTCTGCGTCGCGCCGCTGCCGTAGTACCAGCGGTCGGCGGCCGTGGCGAGCGACAACCGGTGGACGTCGAGCCGCAGCGAGACGTTGGGCCGCGGGGTGGCGAGGATCTGCACGAAGCCGTCGTTGAGGTTCATGACGCTGTAGGTCGCCGACAGCGAGTACTTCCGCACCGTCGGCAGCACCTGGAAGAACGTGCCGTGCCGCGCGTCGGCCGCGTCCTTGTCACCGGTCGCGTGCGTGAAGCCGCCGCGGATCCACGGCTTCCACCGCGGGCTCGTCCACTGGACGCCGCCTTCGACCGTGATGGCACCGGCTCGATGAGCCTGGCCGTACCAGTCGCCGGTCTGCCACGCCGTCCAGACGAGGACGTCCATTTGACGCGCGGGCGACAGCGGATACGCCCCCACGAGCATGGTGCCGAGCGTCGTGATGTGCGCGTCCACCTGGGACGCCGCCTGGCCGGAGTTGTCGGGGCGCGCCGCGACCGCGCGGCTGTCGTCGTATCGGACGACGAACGTTTCCCAATCGCTGTGCCTGAGATGCGGACCGGGTTTGACGGCGACGGTGCCCGTCACCACGTTGACGCGACGGATGTGCACGCCGGCGTTGTCTTCGAAGCCCCCCTGCGTCGGCCGCATCACCGCTGCCGTCACGTGGTAGCCCTTCCGATCGACGTCCGTCCGGATGCCGTCGTATCCGCGCTGATAGTGGGACCACTCGAACTCGCCGAGCAGCTTCGAATCGACGCGCTGGCGTTTGACGGCTTCGATCTTCGCGTTGCCCGACGGCGACTCGGCGCCCGACGTGTACGCCATTCGTCCCGCCTGGATGGACCAGCCGGGCGACAGATCCTTGAGCCGCACGTTGAGGTAGCGCAGGTACAGGTGCCGGCTCGCCGCCGTTTGGCCACCCTGTGCGTAATAGAGCGCGCCGGTCCCCATCGGTCCAAGCGGCGCCGGCGCCCCCGCGTCCGCGGGCAGCCCCCCGAACTGAACGTACTGCGCCGCGGCGACGAAGTCGTACCGGCGGGTGTGCCGTTCGGCGCCGAGCTGCAGACGGTTGGCGACGAACGTGTAGTCGGGATCCGCCGCCGTGCCGGCGGGCGGTTGAAAGAAGCGCCAGGACTCCACGCGCGTCCAGTTGCGCACGTAGACGGTCAAGGCTTTCGGCGGTGTGCTGCCTCCGGTGCCGGCTGCTTGACCGGCCGCGGGCGAAGGCACGACGAGTGCCGCGGCCAGCGCCAGGGCGCCGGTCGCAAGCGTCGAACCACGACGGACTGACATGAAACCTCCGAGAGGGACGCGGAGCGCGCCGCGCAGGCCGGCGCTCGCCGGCCCGCCTCCCGCGGCACGCGTGCGGGCGCAGCGTTCAGCAGGACACTTCAGCGCCGCGCCGCGCGTAGAACCACCAGCAGAGCACCAGGTTGCAGGCGTAGAACGCCGCGAGCACGTAGAACGCCTGGTTGACCGATCCGAACCTGCCGAGCGACCAGTTGAACAGCATCGGCAGCACGAACGATCCGTACGCCGCGATGGCGGCCGTCCACCCGAGCACGGGACCCGCTTCGTGTCGCGGGAAGATCACCGGAATCATCCGGAACGTCGACCCGTTGCCGACGCCAGCGGCGAAGAAGATCACCAGGATCAGTGCAAGAAAAGGACCGAACGTGTCGACCGTCGTCGGCGCCGTGAACCAGGTGACGCCGATCGAGCCGATCAGCAAAAGCACGCCGCACGCCATGGTGACGCGCGCACCGCCGATCTTGTCCGAGATCCAGCCGCCGGGCGGCCGGGTCGCCGATCCGATCAAAGCGCCGAGAAACGCGTACTGCAGCGGATCGGGCGCGCCCTCGAGCTTGCCGAAGACCTCCCGGATGAGCAGCGCGAACACCGCCGACATGCCCGAGAACGTGCCGAAGGTCATGATGTACAGCGACGTCATGATCCAGTTGTGCTTGCGCCGGAAGATCACGGCCTGCTGGGAGAACGACGCTTTCACGGGAATGGATCGCAGGCCGATCGCCGCCGCCACCGTGAAGAACACGACCGGCAGGACCCAGATGAACGCCGCGTTCTGAATCCAGAGCTGCGCGGTCTGCGTGCCCTTTGTCCAGGTCAGCGAATCGCCGCCGAGGTGCCCGAACATCGGCACCGTCATGACGAGCGGCGTGAGGAACTGCACGAGGCTGACGCCGAAGTTGCCGATGCCCGCCTGCACGCCGAGCGCCGTGCCCTGGCGCGAGCGCGGGAAGAACAGGCTCGTGCTCGACATGAACGCCGAGAAGTTGCCGCCTCCGAATCCCGCGGACACCGCCAGCAGCGCCAGCGTCCAGAACGGCGTGTTCGGGTTCTGCACCGCGAGCCCCACGCCAATCGACGGAATCAGGAGTGACGCCGTCGCCAGCGTGATGACCGCCCGCGAACCGAACATCTGGACGACGAACGAGTACGGGATTCGGAGCGTGGCGCCCATCAGCCCCGGCAGCGCCGCCAGCCAGAACCGCTGGCCGACCGTGAGCGGGAACCCCAGCTCCGGCAGCCTGACGACGAGCGCGCTCCACATGAACCAGGTGCTGAACGACAGCGTGAGCGCGCCCGTGGTGATCCACAGCGTTCGGCGCGCGAGGCGCGCGCCGCCAGCCTCCCATTGACGCGCGTCTTCAGGATTCCAGATCACCGGAGCATCGAGCGCGCGCGTCGTGGAGTTGGCCATGGGGAGGCTCCGTCAGTGAGCAGTCGGCCCGGCGGCGCGGCGGTACCAGCGAACCACCTGCGGTTTGCGCCAGAGGTACGGATTGGGCACGACCAGCGCGTGCACGAGCCGGGTGAACGGGAAGAACAGGATCAGCAGGAAGGCGTTGATGACGTGCAGCTTGATCGCGAGCGGGAACACGGCGACGGCGGTCAGATCCGGAGTGAGCCGAACCAGCGACCACAGGTAGGGCGTGAGGATCGACGCGAACCACGACGAGCCCCAGGGATGGACCACGGCCGTGTAGACCCCGGTCAGGACCTGCAGCGCGAGCAGCGCGAGCACGACCCAGTCGGCCTTCGACGTCACGACCCGCACCGGCGGCGACGTCCGGCGCCGGCGGATGATCATGACCAGGCCGGCCAGCGTCAGCAGGCCGAACGCCAGGCTCGTGACCTCGAGGACGTAGAGTCTGAGCGGCTGCCGGTTCCAGGCCAGCAGGGCCGACGGCGTGAGAAACGCGACGAGATGACCGGCCAGCACGACGAGGATGCCGTAGTGGAACGGCACCATGCCGTAGAAGTGCTGCCGGTTCTCGAGAAACTGGGACGACAAGCTGGAGTAGGTGAAGGGCTGGCCCCGATACCGCTGGATTGACGCCAGCGTGAACGTGAAGAGCGCGACGTACGGCAGGACGCCGAAGAGCACGCCGTCGAGATAGATCGCATCAAGCATGGCTGACCTCCGGTGAGCCCGGCGCGTAGGCCGTGAGGACCTGCCGGATCGCGTCCATGGCGGCGACGAACGGGCTGCCAGCTTCGCGGAGGCCCGTGAGCATCTTGTCGATCGCCGGGAGCAGCGCCTTGGACACGAGCGTCGCCGCCCGTCCCGGTTCAACCCGGATGACCAGCGCGAGCAGCGACCCGAGATGATCCGGCAGCTCGGTGCCCTCGGGAATCGCATGGGTGCGGAGCTCGTCGCGCATGTCGACGAGGAACGCTCCCCGTTCGTACTCTTCGCCGAAGAGATGCCAGCCGACCTCGAGCGCGCAGCTCGGCGTGAGGTCGAACGTCTGCGTGAACAGCTCCTGCAGTTCGCCGACCGACCGTCCGTCCAGCGCCGCGACGAACGCCTTCAGCTCCGACATCGTCTCGACGCCGAGCTGCCGTGCCAGCTCGGCGAACGCCCGCACGTCGTCGAGGTAGTCGTCGCCGGGGTAATGGAGGAGCCGTCCGGCCAGCACGATCGCGCCCGCGCGCACGCCGCTCATAGTCCCCTCCGCGGGCCGGAAAGGAAGCCGAAGCCTGCCGCCTGTTTGTGCTCGTGCGGATCCTTGAGCATCTCGATCGCCTGCTCGCGGTGCATCGGCGGGATGACGAAGCGGTCGTCGAACGTGCAGAGCGACGTCAGCCGGTAGATGGCTTCGGCCTCGTCGGGCGTGCAGTCGGCTTCCCGCAGCATGCGTTCGGCCGTCTCCATGGTGATGTCGCCGACCGTGACCGCGCGCCGGTACCAGCGCACGGCCTTCTGCTTGCGCAGGGCGTAGCGGACCTGGCCGTCGTGCCCCGCTCCGAACAGGTTGGCGAGGAACTTCATCGGCACGCGTGCGGAGTCGATGTCGTGGAAGAAGTCGCCCGGCACGTGCTCGACGACCCCGTTCGTGCGCTGGGCCATCACGGGTGACATCGGCGGAACGTAGAACAGCATCGGCAGCGTGCGGTACTCGATGTGCGGAGGCAGGGCCACGCGCCAGACCTTCACGAACTTGTAGACGGGCGACCGCTGGGCGGACTCGATGACGTCGTCCTGGATGCCGTTCGCGCGCGCGGCCGCGATGACCGCCGGGTCGAACGGGTCGAGGATCATCGACCGGTGCCCTTCGACCAGATCCTCCTCCTTCATGGACGCGATGGCCTCGATGCGCGAGGCGTCGTAGAGCAGCACGCCGAGGTACCGGATCCGGCCGACGCAGGAGTGGAAGCAGGCGGGCGCCTGGCCGGTCTCGAGCCTGGGGAAGCAGAGGATGCACTTCTCGGACTTGCCGGTCTGCCAGTTGTAGAACGTCTTCTTGTACGGGCAGGCGGAGATGCACGACCGCCAGCCACGGCACCGCGTCTGGTCGAGCAGCACGATGCCGTCCTCGCCGCGCTTGTACAGGGCGCCCGACGGGCACGAGGCCACGCACGACGGGTTCAGGCAGTGATTGCAGATGCGCGGAAAGTAGAAGAAGACCAGCCGCTCGATCGCGAACAGTTGTTGCCGCTGGTCGGGCGAGAGCCCGTCGAGGTTCCGATCGTGCTC
Source organism: Acidobacteriota bacterium (assembly GCA_020853395.1). Lineage (NCBI taxonomy): Bacteria > Pseudomonadati > Acidobacteriota > Acidobacteriota bacterium. Next base: position 95,407 of record JADYYY010000004.1, on the reverse strand, counting down.
GGCGTACACGTTCGATCCGCCGAGGTCGTCGTCCCAGTTCGGGCCGGCTTTGATGTCGATCGGCTGGCCCGTGACCATCGACACGGGGATGGCCGTGGGCTGATCGTCACCCTCGGGCGCGTTGAACAGGTGCTGGTAGTCGTACGTCCACGGCTCGTAGTAGTCGTCCATCGTCGGCATGTGCGGATGATGGAAGATGTTCGTGACCGTGCGGGCCTTGTCGGTGGAGCGGAGCTGCAGCTTGCCGTCGACCACGTGCCAGCCGCCCTGGTACGACTCCTGGTCCTCCCACCGCGTGGGGAACCCCGTGCCGGGCTTCGTCTCGACGTTGTTCCACCACATGTACTCGGTGCCCTTGCGATCGGTCCAGATGTTCTTGCACGCGATGCTGCAGGTGTGGCACCCGATGCACTTGTCGAGGTGGAACACCATGGCGATCTGAGAACGGACGTCCATCATCCACTCCTTCGCGGACTACCACTTCAATTCCGGCAGCTTCCTCACGAGCACGTGCGTGTCCCGGTTGCAGCCGAGCGGTCCCCAGTAGTTGAAGTGGTAGGTGAACTGCCCGTAGCCACCGCAGAGGAAGTTCGGCTTGAGACGCGTGCGCGTCAGGCTGTTGTGTCCGCCGGCGCGCCGGTTGCCGCGCAGCGGCGATTTCGGCACGCCGTAGGTGCGTTCCGGCGAGTGGTACTGGATGCAGACCCCGCGCGGAATGCGGGCGCTGACCGCCGCCCGCGTGACCACGACGCCGTGATCGTTGTGGACCTCGACCCAATCGTTGTCGTGAATCCCGATGTCGGTGGCGTCCTTGTCGTTCATCCAGAACGGCTCGCACCCGCGCGAGAGCGTCGTCATCCGCTGGTTGTCACCGTAGGTCGAGTGGATGTGCCACTTGCCGTGCGGGGTGAGGTAGTTGAGCATCAGCGTCGGCCCGACTTCCTGGCTGACCCGGATGTCGGCGTACTCCGCCGGCTTCGGCTTGGGCTTGTAGCACGGCAGGTGCTCGCCGTACTGCAGGTACATCGGGTGATCGAGATAGAAGTGCTGGCGGCCGGTCAGCGTCCGGAACGGGACGAGATGCTCGATGTTGTACGTGAACGGCGAGTACGCCCGCCCGTCGGTCACGAGCCCCGACCACATCGGACTGTTGACGAACCGAGTGGGTCGGGCCTGGAGCGTCTTGTAATCGACGCGCACCGAACGACTGCCCTGGACGAGGTGGGCCAGCGGCAGGCCGACCCGCTTCTCCATGTTGGTGTAGGAGCGATGGGCCAGCTCGCCGTTGGTGACCGTGGCGAACTCGAGGATGATGTTGCAGGTGTGTTCGTCGTCCGCCAGCGAGAGGAACTTGCGCCCGCCCCACGCGTAGGTCGGCAGGCGCTTCAGCGCGTCGTCGTAGACGTCCTGGATGGCGTAGCTCGTGCCGTGCGCGCTCAGCCCGCCTTCGCGCGCGAGCGGACCGAACGAGCAGTACTGATGGAAGACGTCGCGGTACGTCCGATCCACCACGCGCAGCATCGGCATCGTCTTGCCGGGAATCGCGTCGCACTCGCCCGCGCGCCAGTCGGCGAGCGTCACCTGCGCGACCTCCGCCGCCGAATCGTGGGCGAGCGGTGAGGCCATCAGGTCCTTGACGACCTCGGGGAAGTGCGCCGGCGCCAGCTCCGAGAACTTCCGGGCGAGCGCTTTGAAGATCTGCCAGTCCGACTTCGATTCCCAGGCGGGGGGCACCGCGGCCGACAGCGGGTGGATGAAGCTGTGCATGTCGGTCGAGTTCAGGTCGGCCTTCTCGTACCAGGTGGCCGCCGGCAGCACGATGTCGGAGTACAGCGCCGACGTGTCCATCCGGAAGTTCAGGTCGACGACGAGGTCCATCTTGCCGACGGGCATCGTCTCGTGCCACACCACTTCCTTGACCGAGTCCTTCGCCAGCTCCTCCGCGATCGCGTTCGAGTGCGTCCCGAGGTAATGGCGCAGGAAGTACTCGTGGCCCTTCGAGCTGGACATCAGCGCGTTGCCGCGCCAGATGAACCACACGCGCGGCCAGTTCTCGGCGGCGTCCGGATCGTCGACCGCGAACTTCAGCGCGCCGGACTTCAGATCGCCGACCACGCGGGAGACGATCTCGGCCGGCGTCGAGGCGCCCGCCGCTTCGGCGTCGCGCACGACGTCGAGCGGGCTCCGGTTGAACTGCGGATAGAAGGGCATCCAGCCGCTGCGCACCGCACGAGCCTGGATGTCGATCGTGTGTCCTTGGGCCAGCGATCCTTCTCGCTGCCGGCGCGGCACCGTGTGGTAGTCGGTGAAGTCCTTCTCGTACCGCCACTGATCGGTGTTCACGTAGTGCCAGCTCGGCGCGTTCTGCAGGCGAGCGGCCGGGTACCAGTCGCGGCCGAAGGCGATCGAGCTCCACGACTCACCCGGCGCCAGCTTCTCCTGGCCGACGTAGTGGGCGAGGCCGCCGCCGTTCACGCCCACGCACCCGCAGAACATCAGCGCGTGGATGCCGGCGCGATACATCAGGTTCGCGTGGTACCAGTGATTGACGCCGGCGCCGATGATGATGGTGCACTTGCCCTTGGTGTACTCGGCGGTCGTGGCCCATTCCCGCGCGAACCGGATCAGCGTCTCGCGGCCCATGCCGGTGTACTTCTCCGACCAGGCCGGCGTGTACGGCTGCGACTCGTCGTCGTAGTTGGCGGGGTACTGACCCGGCAGGCCGCGGTCGACGCCGTACTGCGCCATGAGCAGGTCGTAGACGGTGGTCACGAGCACGGTCGATCCGTCCGCGAGGGCGACGCGTTTGGCCGGCACGCCCCGGCGCAAGGCCGACGCCTCGGCGAAGTTGTCGAGCTCGACCTCGATGACGGCGTCGGACCCGCCGAGAAACGTCAGCGCCGGATCAATCGCCGAGCCGTCGACGCCGTCCTGCAGGACCAGGTTCCACTTGCCCTGTTCCTGGCCCCAGCGGTGCCCGACGCTGCCCATCGGCATCTTCGGCCGGCCGGCGGCGGCGTCCCACATGAGGAACTTCCAGTCCTTCTGCTCGACGTCCTTATACGCGTCCATCCGGCCGGCGCGCAGGTACTGACCGGGGCGATGGAGGCCGCCGCCGACCTCCTCCAGCTCCACGAGGATCGGCGCATCGGTGTAGCGCTTCGTGTAGTCGATGAAGTAGGGCACCTGCCGCTGGTGATGCCACTCGGTCAGCAGCACGTGATTGACCGCCATCCACCAGGCGCCGTCCTGGCCCGCGTTGACCGCGACCCATTCGTCGGCGTACTTCGCGACCTGGTTGAAGTCGGGGGAGAAGACCCACATCTTCGTCCCGTTGTGGCGCGCTTCGGCAGCGAAGTGGCAGTCCGGCGTGCGCGTCATGTTCAGGTTGGAGCCCATGACGGCCAGCATCTTCGCGTTGTACCAGTCGGCCGATTCGTTGACGTCCGTCTGCTCGCCCCACGTCTCGGGCGACGCCGTCGGCAGGTCGCAGTACCAGTCGTAGAACGAGAGCGAGAGCCCGCCGGTGAGCTGCAGGTACCGCGCGCCGGCGGCGTAGCTGATCATCGACATCGCCGGAATGGGCGAGAAGCCGGCCACACGATCGGGACCCCACTTCTTGATCGTGTAGATCTGGGCCGCCGTGATCAGCTCGAGCACCGTCTCCCAGTCCACGCGCCGAAAGCCGCCCTTGCCGCGCGCGCGCTGGAAACGCGCCCGCTTCACGGGATCCTCGACGATCTGGCGCCACGCCTCGACCGGGTCCGTCGTGCCGGCGCGCGCCTCGCGCCAGAGATCCAGCAGCGCACCCCGGCCGTACGGATACTTCACGCGCAGCGGGCTGTAGAGATACCAGGAGTACGAGATCCCCCGCTGACAACCCCGCGGCTCGTAGGGCGGCAGCGTCGACTCGAGCAGCGGGTAGTCGAGCGCCTGCATCTCCCAGGTGACGATGCCGTCCTTGACGAAGATCTGCCAGGAGCAGCCGCCGGTGCAGTTGACGCCGTGCGTGCTGCGCACGGACTTGTCGTGCTGCCACCGGTTCCGGTAGAACTCCTCCCAGCTCCGGAGCTCCGGTTTCGACTCGTCCTTGATCCAGGCGAGGACTTTCTCCGCACTCATCGTGTGCCTCCCGACGTCGCCGTCTCGACGAGCCGGCGGCGGACCGCGCGGAGCCGGCCGCGCCAGTGAAATGCGAACAGCACGAGCCCGGCGATCGCGCCCACGCTCCCTGCCGCGAGAAACGCGAGCGACGGCCCGCTCGGCGACGCCGGCCGCGTGGCGGCGTCCTCGAAGTACGCCAGGAGCGCTTCGATTTCCTCCGGCGTGAACGCGCGTGCGGCGAAGAGGGACCGCATCGTGGTCGTCGCCGGAGCCGACAGCCACATCCCGAGCGCCTTGCGCCCCTTCAGCCGGTCGTAGACGGTCGTGAGATCCGGACCGAGCCGGCCACCGCCCATGCCCTCACCCGCGCCGGCGTTGTGACAGGCCAGGCACGCCGGTCCGCCGTTCTGGAGGCGTTCCGTGCCGTTGAACAGGCGCCGGCCGTGCTCGACGTCGGCGGCCGTGAAGGCGCGATCGGTGACCGACGGCCCGGCTGGCGCCTGGCTGGCGCCTCCGGCAATCATGTCGACCAGCGCCTCCGCCATCTGCGGCGTCATGCCCGCAATCTGCGGCATCACCAGGCCACCGGCCGCGTCGACCATCGCCTTGGCCGCTGGATCGCCGGCGTCGACGACCGCCTTCGGGTTCTCGATGAAGCGGATGAGCCACGCGCGCTCGTGACGCTCCGTGGCACCTTTCAAGTCCGGTCCGACGAGCGCGCCGCCGCCGATGGTGTGGCAGGCCGCGCAGTTCTGCTGGAAGAACGTCGAGGCGGGAGGCATCTGCGCCGCGGCGCTGTGTGCCACGCCGAGCGCCAGTCCGGCAGCCAGCAACGCCCGCCACCGCCAGAGGATCGTCACGTGAGGTGCGGTCACTCGTCGCTCCTTCCGAAGGGCTGCGATCACCGCGCTCGCGTGCCGCGTGTCGCGAATCGCCAGCACTGTAGGATTCCCTGGCGCGCCGCGATATGACGCCTGTCATATGAATCGCGAATCGCCCGTGCGTTTGCGGCCGGCCGGAAGATTCCTCGGCGACGCCGGAGGATTCCTCGACGAATATGACGGCCGTCATAACGCCCGTGCCGGCTCGCCCGTACCCTTCGCCCATGCCCGTCATGCACATCGGCGACGGCTGGCCGGGACTGCCGTGAACACGAGCTCCTCGGACCAGACGGAGCTCGCACGCCGGACGCTCGGAGAGCTCGTCGCCCGCGATTTCCGCGCGGCGACCGTCTTCGAACAGTTGGGCTTCGACTACGAGCGGTCAGGGCACCAGACGCTGCAGGAGGCCGCCGCTGCCAGGGGTGTCGGCGTCGATACCGTGGTGCAGGCGCTCCAGTCGGCCGGCCTGCGTGCCACGGGACGCGCCGGCGAGGGGCTCGACGAGCTGATCCGGCACATCGTCGAGCGTCATCACCAGTACGTCCGCGAGAGCACGCCGCGCATCCGCGGCTGGCTCGACAGCCTCGTCGAACAGGAGATCGACGCGCACCCCGAGTTCGCCGACGTCCGCGAGATCTTCCGCAGTCTCAGCGACGCACTCGGACCGCACATGGTGAAGGAAGAGCACATCCTCTTTCCGTTCATCCACGAGATGGCGGCCGCAGCCCGGGCGGGCACCCGGCCGTCGGCCGGCCCCTTCGGCACGCTGCTCAACCCGATTCGCGTCATGGAGGCGGACCACTTCGAGGCGGAATCGCTCATGACGAAGCTGAGCGCGCTCACGCACGGGTACGCCGTGCCGGCGGGGGCGAGCCCGACGCACAGCCGCTGCTACGAGGAGCTCGCCCGCTTCGAGCAGGATCTCGTCCAGCACGTCCGGCTCGAGAACGACGTGCTGTTCCCTGGTGCGATCGCGCTCGAAGGTTTGGCGAACTGACGGTTCGCCGGGCGGCCGCCATTCGCACTATGATCGGCGGGCGTGCTGCGCCCAGAGCCGTCCGTTCTCGCCCAGATTCCGCTCTTCCGCCGGGTGTCGGCCGAGGATCGGGCCCGCGTCGCCGCGGTGTCGTTCGTCCGCAGCTACGAGCGCGGCGACGCCGTCTTCGAGGAGGGGGACGCCTCCGACTACTTCTTCATCGTCATCACGGGACGGGTGAAGGTGTTCAAGCACAGCATGTCGGGCAGCGACGTGATCCTCGAGATGTTCGGACCCGGAGGGCCGCTCGGCGCCGTCGCCGCGTACGAGTCCCGGCCGTACCCGGCCTCCGCGCAGGCCATCGAATCGACCAGTTGCCTGCTGATACCACGCCAGGACTTCTTCCGGCTGCTCGAGGATCACCCGTCGCTCGTGCGCGGCCTGCTGGGCAGCCTCTCGATGCGGCTCGTCGAGTTGACGACAAGGCTCACCGACCTCACCGGCGGCCGGGCTGAGTCTCGGTTCGCACGGCTATTCCTGAAGCTCGCCGATCAGCTCGGCCGCCAGCAGGACGGCGCGCTCTTCATCCCGCTGCCGCTGTCGCGGCAGGAGCTGGCGGACCTCACGGGGACGACCGTCGAGACGTGCATCCGCATCATGAGCCGCTGGGGCAAGGAAGACCTGCTGCGCACGGAGAAGGACGGGTTCGTGCTCGTGGACCGCGCGTCGCTCGAGAGCCTGGCGGCCGGCTAGGCGCTGGCGGCGGCACGGCGCGCCGCCGTGGATGACACACCACATGGCTGGATCCAAGGCATTCAAGCTCCTCGTCGCCACTGATGGGTCCGATCGTGCGCGCGGCGTCCTCGCGACCGCCGCGAACTTCCCGTGGCCGGCACGAACGCACGTGCGCGTGGTGGCGGCGCGGCGAACCGGCGCGGCGTACACGTCATCGATGCTGCTCGCCGCGCTCGATCGGAGCGCCGAGATCGCGGCCGAGAACGCCCGGCGGACGCTCGCTCGCCGCTGGCCCGACGTCGAGGCGGCTGTCGTCGACACGCTGCCCGTCGAGGGCATCCTCGACGAGGCCAAACGATTCGCGGCCGATGCGATCGTGCTCGGCTGGCGTGGCCACGGCGCGCTGCAGCGGTTGCTCATGGGCAGCGTCTCTCGCGGGGTCGTCCGAGGCGCCACGTGTCCGGTGCTCGTCGTCCGTCGTTCGACGCGCGTGCGGAGAATCGTCGTGGCGTTCGATGGATCCGCCATGGCGAAGCGCGCGCTGGCGTTCGTGGGGAGGCTGACGCCGCCCCCGCACGGGCGCGTCGTGCTCGCGCACGCCGTCGAGTTGATGCCCGTGCCGTCGCGGACGTTCGTGCCCGGTGCCCGCATCGTGGTGCGCGAAGTGAAACGCACGAACACCCGCCGAGGCAAGGCAGCACTGCGGGCGCTCGAACAGGCCGCCGCAGCGCTCGAGCGGGCCGGATGGCAGACGAGCACCGTGCTCACGAGCGGCGAGCCGCTGCGGGATCTGCTCCGCACCGTGGCCAGCACGCGGGCGCAACTGCTGGTGGTCGGCGCGCGGGGCACGAGCGGCGCGCGCTACCTGCTGCTCGGCAGCGTAGCGGAGGGAGCCCTCAATCGGTGCCCCGTTCCCGTCCTCGTCGCGCGATAGCGCGACGGGTGATCTCGTCGCGCGATAGCGCGACGAGCGATCCCATCGCGCGATAGCGCGACGCGCCAGCCGTTACCGGAGCACCCGGATGCCGATCTCGCGCACCTGCACGAGCGCCTTCGCGCCGCTGTGGATCTGGATGCCGAGCTTACCCGCGAGCGGGATCGCGGGATCGGTTTCGCGGTAGTCCGTTCCCATCACGCCGTTGATCCAGGTCGTCATGCGCGGACCGTCGGCACGGATGATGTACTCGTTCCAGTCCTGCCGGCGGATGACGGGCCCGAGCGCGTCCATGTTGGACGGCGACAGCACGCGGTTGCGCCGCGATTCGTCGTAGAGGGCGCCCCACCAGTTCGGATCGCCGAAATCGCACTGGAAGCCGATCATCTCGGTCGACCCCGGCTGCCGCTGCGAGCGGATCTGGAAGCCGGAGTTCACGAACCCTTCGGTGCCGGTGAGCTTGATCTGGAAGCGGAGCACGAAATCCGAGAACTCGCGCGTCGAGGCGAGGAAGTAGTTCACGTCGACCGTTCTCGTGAGCGACCCGCCGGTCAGCGCGCCGTCCTGCACACGCCAGATGGCTGCGTCGCCTTCCCAGCCGGTGAGCGTCCGGCCGTCGAAGAGCGGCGTGAGCGTGCCGAGCGCCGGTGGCGGCTCGCCCTGGCTCGCGCTCAGCCGTCCGACGCCGCCGGCGATCACGAGCGCCAGCGCCGACGCGATGAGCAGGGCACGCACGCGAACGCGATACTCACGCATCGTCACCTCCAGCGGTGCCGGACAGCTTACCCCGACAAACACGACCGGCGTGGCGCGATGCACGCGCCACGCCGTCGGAACGACCGGAGCCCGAGTGCGTCAGGCCTTGGAGAGGATCCACTCCACGAGCGCCTTCAGGTCGGCGTCGTTGATCTTGTCGGGAGGGTTCGGAGGCATCGGAATCGCGCCGTAGACGCCCGTGCCGCCCTTGCGGATCTTGTCGGGAAGCGTCGCCGGTGCCGTCTTGTCTCCCTTGTGCTTCTTCGCGACCTCGAGATAGGACGGGCCGACCAGCTTCTTGTCGACGCTGTGGCAGATCGTGCAGCCGGCCTTGGTCAAGATCGCCGTCGCCTGCGCGTCGGTAATCGGCGCGGCCGCCGCGGACGACGCCAAGGCGAGCGCCCCGGCCATGGTGAATGCGAACATCCGAACTCTCATCGTCTTCTCCTTGTCGCCAGCCGTCCACGCGACCGGGCGCCCTTGCCTTGGGTGGGGCGCGATACCCATCGCCCGATCATACCGTGCGCGCCGGCACGTCGAACAAGGTCAGGAACGGTCGCCTATCCACGATGCCATCGGCGGCCGCGACGGCCGTATGATGGCCGTCATACGACGCGCGGCGTTCCTGCCGCCGCTCAGTCGCCGAGCAGTTGGAGGCCGAAGGCTTTCTCGATCTGCTCGAGATCCCGGCGCTCGTGAGGGTCGGCCAGCGTCAGCGCGTGCCCGGTCGCGTCGTAGCGCCCGGTCCGGCCGACGCGATGGACGTAGCTGTCGAGCCCGTGCGGCACCTCGTAGTTGACGATGAGCCCCACGTTGTCGATGTCGAGGCCGCGCGCGGCGACGTCGGTCGCCACGAGCACCCTCGTGCGGCCCGCCCGGAAGCTCTCGATGACCGCCGTCCGATCCTTCTGCGACCGATCGGCGTGAATGGCGGCCGCGCGCAGGCCGTACGACGCGAGCTGGCGCGCCAGCCGGTCGCAGCCGATCTTCGTGTTCACGAAGACGATCGCCGGCTCGTGCGCCCGCCGCAGGTAGCGCGCGAGGAACTCGGTCTTCTCCCGCGACGGCAGCACGCGCGCCTCGTGCGAGATGTTCTGCGCGGGCCCGCGGCGCGACCCGACCTGGAGGAACACGGCGCCTGGCGCGAGCGCGTCGGCGAACTGCATCACCTCGGCCGGCATCGTCGCGGAGAAGAGCAGCGTCTGCCGCGACGAGGATGGCGGCAGCGCCTCGGCGATCCGCCGCACATCCGGCCAGAAGCCCATGTCCATCATGCGGTCGGCTTCGTCGAGCACGAACATCTCGAGCTTCGAGAAGTCGCCGACGTGGCTGCGCATGTGATCGAGCAGCCGGCCTGGCGTCGCGATCACGACGTCTACGCCCGCCTTGAGCGCCCGCTCCTGCGGCTCGATCGGCACGCCGCCGTAGACCGCCACGCTCGTGATCGGCGAGTGATACGCAAACCCCTGCAGCTCGTCGTCGATCTGCGTGACCAGCTCGCGCGTCGGCGCGAGGACGAGCGCTCGCGTGACGCCCTGCGGCGTGGGGTGACCCTCGCGATGCTCGCGCAGCAAGCGAGCCAGCATCGGCAGCAGATAGGCCGCCGTCTTGCCCGTGCCGGTCTCGGCGCAGCCGATCACGTCGCGGCCGGCGATGGCGTAGGGCAGCACCGCGCTCTGCACGGGCGTCGTGCGCTCGAAGCCGCGCTGGTCGAGCGCGTCGAGCAGGCCGGGTTCGTCGAGCAGTGAGGAGAACGGGACGGGGGCGGGGTCGAACGAAGCGGACTCTCTGGCGGGAAGCGACGTCGTCTGAGCGGGCGCCTGAGGCCGTGGAGTCTTGGGGCCCCCGCCGCCGCGGCGTCGCCGCCGGCCGCCGGGAGGTGTGGGAGTGTGGGTACCGGTATTCAAAGGGAAGTAGCTATCGAGCGCGGAATGTGATGATGCCCCGAACCGGGTCATAGGGCGAGACGCCCACCGTGACCCGATCGCCCGGAACGACCTTGATTCTGAAGCGGCGCATCCGGCCGCTCAACTGCGCAAGCACCTCGTGACCGGAGTCGACCTGCACGCGATACAAGCCGCCGCTGTGGACGGCCACCACCGTGCCCTGGACGTCTATGAGGTCATCCTTGCTCAAGCCCTTGAACCCGCCAGCAGAAACGATTCCGCTTCATTGCGGAATCTAAATCTGCTGTCCTCTCATCCTATACAGCATAGCAGGTCCGGCCGGGCCTCAGAGCGCCCGGACGGCCGCTTCTACCCGGCGTGCCTCCGCGGCGTAGTCGTCGCCGGAGAGGGGCATGGCCGCGCCGAAGGCGATGCGCACCGGCCCGCGGCGGGGGAATCGCATCTTCTGGTGCAGCACGTTCTCCAGGCCTTCGATTCGAACCGGCACGACCGGCACGCCGAGCCGGACGGCGATCATGCCGACGCCGGGCATGAAGCGGCCGATCTCGCCCGACTGGGTCCGCTTGCCTTCGGGAAAGATGAGGATCGAGTAACCGTCGGCCACGATCTCGCCGATGTACCGCAAAGTCTGGCGCGTGCCGGCCTCGCGCTGCGGCAGCGGAAACGCGTTGAAGAACTCGCAGGAGAGGTAGTAGTTCAGGCTGTTCGTGAACCACTCGCGCCGCGAGTACTGGCCGGGGTTGAAGTGCGCCTTGAAGAACTCCTTGGCCATCGCCGGCGCGACGCGATACCGCCAGCGCGGCGGCAGCGCCAGCAGGATCGCCGGCGTGTCCATGTGGCTCTGATGGTTGGCGGCGAAGATGACCGGACCTCGCAGCGCGGCGAGGTGCTCGAGACCCTCGACCTTCATCTGCATGAAGATCCGTCCGAGCGGCAGGATCCACGTCGGCAGGCTGAGCCGGCGGAGCAGCCACGCGGGCCGGCTGCGGTTCCAGGACGGAAAGGCGATGGACGTCGACGGCGGGGCCGCCTGCGTGCCTGCCTCGGACGTGCGCGCCTCGAGCGATGCGCCGGGCACCGGCGCGTCGCTCTTCACGACGGCTTCGATCGATCCGACGGTCTTCGATCCGGCGAGCGCTCCCTCGTCGAGCGTGGTCTGAAACGCTTCCTCGAGCGCCATCATCAGCTCCACGCGGTCGAGCGAGCTCAGCCCCAGTTCCTCCAGCGTGGTCTCGGCGCGAACCTCGCGGCCCGGTGCGAACCGCTTGACGACGTCCGCAACCGTCCTCGCTTCGGCGGCCGAAGCCGGGACGAGCCCGCGCTCACCGGCCGCCCATCGCTGGATCTCGCGGCGCTTCAGCTTCTGCGTCCCTTCGGTCCGCGGCAGCGCCGGGCCCGGCCAGATCGACCAGCTCCAGACGCGCTGATGGTCCTCGAGGCCGGCGTTCGCGTCGCGTACGATCCGCTCGGGCGAGGCGCCGGGCGCCAGCACCAACACGGCGTGGATCCGTTCCTCGCCGCCGGCGCGCACGCCGACCGCCGCGGCATCGCTCACCTGCGGCAGCGCGCGCAGCGCGCGCTCGACGTCCTCGGGGAAGACGTTGAGCCCCTGCGCCGTGACGATCATCTCCTTCTTGCGACCCTTGATCACCAGCCGGCCCGCCGCATCCAGCTCGCCGATGTCGCCGGTGTGGAACCAGCCGTCCTCGAACGGCGATTCGGTCGCGCCGCCTGCGGCTCCGCCGTCGGGCGAGTGTTCCGGAACGTAGTACCCGGACGTGACGTTTTCGCCGCGGACGAGGATCTCGCCGTCCGGCGCGATCTTCACGTCGACGCCGGCGATCGGCGTCCCGACGGTGCCCTGCGATGCGCGGAACGGGTGGTTGAGCGTGACGATGGGCGCCGTCTCGGTGAGACCGTAGCCTTGGACGACCAGGAAGCCGAGCTTGCGCCAGAAGGCCTCGAGGTCGGGCGGTAACGGCGCCGCGCCGCAGACGATGCACCAGAACTTGAAGCCGAAGAGGCGATGGACGTCGCGGTACTGCCACCAGCGCCACAGCCAGTGTTTGCCTTGCAGCGTGTCGGCCGCCGCGGCGTTCGGGAACTCCCGCTCGACGTGCGCGCGCAGCACCTCCAGCACCTTCGGCACGCACACGAGCACCGAGACGCGCCGCGATCCGATCTGGCGAAGGATCTCTGCGGGGCTGAACCCGTGCGAGAAGACGACGGTGCCCGAGAGCATGGGCGGCACGAACGTGGCCATCGCCTGGCCGAACATGTGGCTGAGCGGCAGCAGGTTCAGGAAGCGGATCGGATGGAAGGGCCGCGCGTAGCGCAGGTACTTCCGAACCTCGCGCTCGATCGGCACGATGTTGGCGAGCACGTTGCGGTGCGTGATGGTCACGCCCTTCGGATCGGCGGTGGCGCCGGAGGTGAAGATGATCTCCGCCAGCGTCGTGCCGGTGATCGTGCGCGAGACCGCGGCGGACTCCGGCGCCGGTGCGACGCCGGGTTCGAGCGCGACGTCGCGGAGATTCCAGACGATGCCGGTGACGGGCTCGTTCAGCGTGACCTCGTCGCCGACGAGCACGACCTTCGACTGCACGATGCCGCTGATCCTGGCGACGAGCTGGGCGGACGCGCGATAGTCCACCGGCACCGCGACCGCGCCGGTGAGCAGGCACGCCCACAGCGCCGCGACCCACTCGCCGCGATTCTCCGCCCAGATGACGACCTTGTCGCCGGGCTCGATCCTCTCGGCGCGGAGCCTGGCGGCGAACCGCCGCGCCGCGTCCGCCAGATCCCGGTAGCTCACTTCTCGCACCCGGTAGCCGTCGTCGTGGACGATGAACGTATCGGAACGGCGGGAGAAGTCCTCGAAGAAGTCGAGGAGCGTGTCACGCGGCATGGCGGCTCGCGCGGGCGTCATCGGATCGAGATCCCGGCCGAGAGCACGCGCACGCGCGCGCGCTGCCGGCCGGGATACGCGTCCGTCGGGGTCTCCGGCCGCGTCTGGTAGAAGCGCAAGTCGAAGCAGAAGGCCACGTGGCGCGTCGCGAACCAGCGCGCGCCGGCGCCCATGTTGATCGTCATCCGCGTGGGCGGTGGGGCATCCGGAGCCTGCTCGGTGTCGTAGGTGTTCAGCGTCAACGGCCCCATGCCGGCGCTGACGTAGCTCCAGCCGTCACGGTGTCCGAAGTTGAGCGACACGGTGCCGGCAAGGCCCCGCATTCGTTGCGTGATCGGAGCACCGAGCGGCGCGCCGGTCTCCTCGTCGTTCTGCTGCGCGCGGGCGCGGGCGATGACGCCCTCGCCGCCGAGGCCGAGCGCCATCGAGCGGCCGCGCCAGACGAACAGGTGCACGCCGGCGATGCCGCCGAGCGCGCGGTTCGGCAGCTCCGCGGTGGTGACCGGCGGCGTGAGCTGATCGGCCGTGACCGGATCGCGGCTGAGGCCGCTGAAGAACCCCCGGACGTCCACGACTGCGATCGGCAGCGATTTCGGCAGTTGGGCGTGAGCCGGCACGGCCACGGCAAGCGCCGCCGCCGCCGCGAGGACGCACGTCTTCATCCGGTCGTCAGAGTACAACAGCGCGCGGCTTTGTGATGTACTTCGCGCATGGAGGTCATCATCCGTCCGACCGCTGATGCGGCAGCGGGGCTCGTCGCTCGCCTGATCGGCGCCGAGATCACCCGCCGGCCGGCGCTCGTCCTCGGCCTCGCGACCGGCCGCACCATGGAGCGCGTCTACGAGCGGCTCGTCGAGATGCACGAGCAGGAGGACCTCGATTTCGCCCGCTGCTGCACGTTCAACCTCGACGAGTACGTCGGCCTCGCCCCCGACGACGTGCACTCGTACCGGACGTACATGGACGAGCACTTCTTCAATCGCGTGAACATCGATCGGCGCAACACGCACCTGCCGAACGGCCTGGCCGCGGATCTCGACGTGGAGTGCCGGGCGTACGAGGCGAGCATCCGCGCCGCGGGCGGCGTCGATCTGCAGCTCCTGGGCATCGGGCGCTCGGGACACATCGGGTTCAACGAGCCGCTGTCGGCGCTGCGGTCGCGGACGCGCGTCAAAGCGCTCACCCGCGCGACGATCGAACAGAACGCCCCGGCGTTCGGCGACGCGTCGCTCGTACCGACGCGCGCCATCACGATGGGCGTCGGCACGATCATGGACGCGAGGCGCGTGCTGCTGCTCGCCACCGGCGCCGAGAAAGCCCGCATCGTCGCGACGGCCGTCGAGGGGCCCATTACCGCGATGATCTCCGCGACGGCACTGCAGCTCCACGAGCGGTGCACGGTGATCGTGGACGAGGACGCCGCCGCCGAGCTCCAGGGCGCGGACTACTACCGTTGGATCTTCAACAGCGAGCCGGAGTGGGAGATGTACAGAGAAGAAGATCCCTGAACATCGGGATATCGGGATATCGGGATATCTGAGCATCTGGGGACATCGGAACATCCGGGTATCTGAGCATCTGGGGATTTGGAGACCTGGATGTTCGCGGCGGGCTATTGGGCCTTCGCGACGTGCCGCGCGCGGCGGACAGCATCGACGCGGCATTCCACGTCTTGAAGAGCTCGCGGGAGATGGCGGTCGAGGCGAGCGCGGGCTCAACCTCCAGCAGGCGATCGACGCGTCGCGCGTCTGCCGTCGCTCCTGCTCATCGAGAAAGCCTCTGGTCAGGTTGCTGACCGGCCAGTCGCAAACCCGTCCTGACGTCCAATCACGCTTGCCGCTGGCGTATGTACTTCACGTCCTCGAACATGGTGCCCCGCGTTGATCTTGGGGCGACGTTCCGTGCCGATCGCTATCCGTCGCGTAGAACGCGGGCCGGGTCCAGCCGGGCGGCCCGTTGGGCGGGCGCCCAGGCAGCCAGGCAGCCGACGACGACGAGGACGGCCGCGGCGCCGGCAAACGTGGCCGTGTCGCGCGCGGGGAGATGAAAGAGCATCGACTCGATATACTGCGCGGCCCACAAGCCGGCCGTGAGGCCGAGCGCCAGCCCCGCGGCGAGCAGGATGCCGACACGCCGGAACACGAGCCGCACGATGCTGGACGGCACGGCGCCGAGCGCCATGCGCAGCCCGATCTCCGTTCGTCGCGCGCGCACGGCGTGCGCGACGATGCCGTAGAGGCCGACGCCGGCCAGGAGCAGCGCCAGCGTCCCGAAGAATGCCGAGAGCATGGCGACGAGCCGCTCCTGCGTGCGCGTCGCGCCGACGAGCTGATCGAACGTTCGGAACGTGAACGTGACCGACGGATCGACCTGCGTCAGCGCGCCGGCGACGTCGCGCTCGAGCGCTGCGCGCTGGCCAGGCGTCGCGGCCGCCACCGTCAGCGCGACACGGCGCGGGAACGGCGGACGCTGCGCGAGCGCGAGGTACATGGTCGGCACCATGCCCTCTCGCGGCCTGCGATACACGGCGTCGGCCACGACGCCGACGATCTCGAACCGCCAGTCGGGGCCCGTGTTGATCGACTGCCCGAGGGGTGGCCGGCCTGGCAGGAACCGGCGCACGAAGCTCTCGTTGACGACGGCCACCAGCGTGGCGCCACGACGATCGCCGGCGTCGAAATCGCGGCCGCTCAGCAACGGGATGCCCATCGTCGCGAACCAGCCCGGCGTCACGGCGTTGTGCCACACCATGA
This sequence comes from Acidobacteriota bacterium, assembly GCA_020853395.1. Taxonomy (NCBI): domain Bacteria; kingdom Pseudomonadati; phylum Acidobacteriota; species Acidobacteriota bacterium. Next base: position 79,453 of record JADYYY010000004.1, on the reverse strand, counting down.
AGCTGCGATCGGACGGCGGCGCGGCCGAGTCGCCGACCCAGTTGTTCCAGCCGGCGCCGCTGATCGGCGTCAGTTGCGCGGCGGCTGCCGATCGCACCCCAGGCACGCCCGTCGCCGCATCCAGCATCCGCATGACGAGCGCGCCACGCTCCTCCGGCGGCACGCTGCTCTGGCTTAGGTTGGCGTCCACGATCAGCAGCGGTTCCGGGGTGAAACCGAGCGGCACGCGGCTGAGCGTCGTGAAGGTGCGCAGGAACAGGCCGGCCGCCACGACGAGGACGAGCGACAAGGCGACTTGCGCGACGACCAGCGCGCCGCGCAGGGCGAACCGGCGATCGCCGGCGATCCCCCGGCCGGTGTCCTTGAACGCCTCGGCCGGCGCCACGCTCTTCAGCCCGACCACGGGCGCAACGCCGGCAACGACGGCCGAGAGACAGGCGGCCGCCGCCGTGAACGTCAGGACCCGCCAGTCGAGCGCCAGATCGAGGACGATCGCGCCTTGCCAGGTGCTCAACTGCTGCACGAGCAGCGCGCTGCTCCACTTGGCGAACACCAAGCCGACCGCGGCGCCGCTCGTCGCCACCAGCAGGCTCTCGATGAACAGCAGACGAGCGACGTGCCAGCGTGTCGCGCCCAGGGCCAACCGCACGCTCAGCTCTCGGCGCCGCACCAACGCGCGCGCCAGCAGCAGGCTGGCGATGTTGGCGCACGCGATGAGCAGCACCAGGCCGACGGCAACCATCATGGCGAACAGCGGCGTCTCGAACCGCTGGCGCAACTCGGACTTGCCGGTGGCTGCCGGCACGAGCGTGAAGGGCTCGTCGAGATAGCGCGCGCGCATCGCCTCGGGCCAGTCGGGGATTGTTGCCGCGCGGATCCGCGGCTGCACGCCTCTGAGGGCCGCGTTCGCCTGCTCGAGGCTCTGGTCCGGCTTCAAGCGCGCGATGATCTCGACCCACCAGGTCGATCGCTCCGTCAACCAGTTGGCGCCGCTGTGCAGGATCGGCTGGACCGCGAACGGCACCATCAGGTCCGCGGTTCGGCCTACGTCGAGGCCGGCGAACCCCGCCGGCATGACGCCCACCACCGTGAACGGGATCTGCTGCAACGTGAGCGTGCGGCCGATGACGTCCGCCGCGCCGGCGAAGTGTCGCTGCCAGAAGCGATGGCTGATGACGACGACGGGCCCGTTCGGCGCGGCCGGATCTTCGTCGGTCGTGGTGAGCATGCGGCCGCGTACGGCGGTCACTCCAAGGACGTCGAAGAAACGGCCGCTGACGTACGCGCCGTCGACGAGATCCGTCTGGCCGCCCTGCGAGAGGTCGAAGGTTTCCTCTGCCCACGCGACGGTCCCGTCGAAGAGCGCGTCGCCGATGCGCCGGGCCTCCTCCCAGATGGGATACGTCCACGACCCGCCAGCGAGCAGCGCCAGGCCACCCGGATCGCGCACTGGCAGCGGGCGCAGGATCAGGCTGTTGAAGATCGAGAAGAGCGCCGAGTTGGCGCCGATGCCGAGGGCGAGCGTCCCGATGGCGATCAGCGCGAACACCGGGCTCTTGCGCAGCCCTCGAATCGCCGTTCGAATGTCGTGGCGCAGGCAATCCAGTGTGCGGAGGGCCCACACGTCGCGGGCATCGTCGACCGCCAGCGATACGTTGCCGAGCGCCCGCCGGCTCGCCCGGGCGGCGTCGGCCGGCGCGAGGCCGTCGCGCTCGAGTGCCTCCTGACGCAGCGCGCGATGCACCTCGATCTCGTCACGCAGGTCTGCGTCGTGCTGAGGACGCCGGAGGACGTAGAGCAGACGGCGGAGCAACGCGATCATGAATCGATGACTTCCTCGCTGAGGATTCGGGCCCGGTGCTCAGGGCGTCCCGAGCCACGCAGCAGCGTCGAACGCGGAAGAGCACCTCGCCATTGCCGGTCCCAGGCTCGCCACGACCACCGCCGCTAGCCGGCGACCGAATGACGAGCGGCAGCGCGCACGGCCTATGGCATCGCCAGCACGCGTTGGATGGCGCCGACCATGCGCTCGAATTCGGCGCGTTCAGCGGCGAGTTGCCTGCGCCCGGCGGCGGTCAGCGTGTAATACCGCGCCCGGCGGTTGTTGTCCGACGTCCCCCATGCGGCCTTCACCCATCCCTCGAGCAGGAGCCGCTGGAGCGCCGGATACAGCGCGCTTTCGCCCACGCGCAGCACGTCGTCCGTCGCCAGACGCAGATGCTCGACGATGCCGTAGCCGTGTTTGGCGCCGCCGAGGAGCGTCTTCAGGATCAGGAGCTCGAGCGTACCGGGCAGCAGGTCGGACGGCGTGTTGGTGAGACCCATCAGTTCCTGATGGGAATCTACGGGAAGACGTAACGGCTGTCAACTACCATCAATGGCTGAGGGGGGCAGAGACCCGGTCGAGAGCGTCACGGCGTGGTCCATCACGTCGCCCCCCCAGCGCGCACCGCCATGGCGATGCCAGGTCGCCGCTGCCATCGGCGAATGGCGGGCCAGGGTAGGCCCTTGCCGAAGTCAGGCCATCGCTGTATAGTACATACATGAAGAAATCGGCGGCGGTCGATCTCGCCACGCTGATGCACGCCGCGGCCTCCGCGCAGGACGACGTCGAAACGAAGCTGGGCGCGATCGGCCTGTCATGGGCGAAGTTGGCGGCGCTGAAAGCGCTGTCGGACGCTGGTGCGTCGTTGCCCTTGACCCAGCTCGCCGACCGTCTGTCGTGCGTGAAGTCGAACATCACGCAGCTCGTCGACCGGCTCGAGGCCGACGGGTTCGTCGAACGGCAGGCGAACCCGAGCGACCGCCGCGCCCGCCTGGCCACGTTGACGGCGGCCGGCCAGAAAGCCTGCCGCGAGGGGTCGCGGGTGCTGGAGGCGGCGGAGCGGAGTCTGCTGGGGACGCTGAGCGCTTCGGAGTCGCGGCAGCTCGCCGAGCTGCTCGCGAAGATTCAACGTCGGTGAGTTCGTGTGACATGTAGTTCAGTAGTGAACAGTCTATAGATAAAGAGGTGACGTGATGGATATCGGAATCCTGCTGTTGAGACTGACCGTCGGGCTCGTCCTCGCTGCGCACGGAAGCCAGAAGGTCTTTGGATGGTTCGGCGGGCACGGGCTCGACGGCACCGGGCAGTTCATGGAGATGCTCGGCTTCCGTCCGGGCCGTCGTCACGCGCTCGTCGCGGGCCTCGTCGAACTGACGGGCGGGCTGCTCCTGGCGGTCGGATTCCTGACGCCGCTCGGTGCCGCGCTGACCGCGTCGGTCATGGTGGTGGCCGCCGCAACGGTCCATGCGAAGAGCTTCTTCGTCACGAGCGGCGGCTTCGAGTTCAATCTGCTGATCGGCGTCGCCGCCCTGGCCGTCGCATTCACCGGTCCCGGCGCGCTGTCGCTCGACGCGGTCGTTGGCTACACGCTGGCCGGCGGCGCGTGGGGAGCCGGTGCCGCCGCCGTGGCGGTGCTGGGCGCGATCGCGCAACTGGCGCGCCGGCAACGCGTCGCCGCGGCGGCGTAGCGTCCTCGCGGGAACGCGGCGAATGCCCTGAATCGGCATGCGCACGGAACGGCGCGAACGGAAGAAGGCTGGTCAGGCCAGGTATCGGCGACGACACACGGCGGCGTGGCATCGGACTTCGGCGGGACCGACGTCATGCCACGCGCTGTCCGCTTCAGGCGGCCGGCCGCCCATCAGGCGTCCGGCCGCGCGTCGGGCCCGTGCGAAGCCTCGACGAACCTCTGGAGGTGCTGTCGCGCAACCCCACGTGACGTTCAGCTCTCGCGGACCTGTCCAATCTCAGGCGGCAGCCGCACATGGAGCCGGCTACTGCAGCCACGCCAGCAACGCGGCCTTGTCGATCGACTCGAGCAGCCGCGCGTTGGCCGTGCACCCGCCGACGTGGAGCACCGCTCGATCCGGAATCAGGCACGGCTCGAAGTGCGTAATGGTCAGCACCTGCGGCGCCGATCGCGGGAGCGCCGGGTTGAAGAGTTTCCAGTTCGGGCGCACGAGCGGGTCGCAACCCGAGGCCGGCGCACGACGGAAACGCGCGAGAGACACCGGCTCGCGGCTGGCGTAACAGGCGGGCGCCGCCTTGTCGGCCGCTGAGAGTCCGGCGGCCGTCGTCCTGACGTCGGCGAGGTCCTGCTCGCTCTTCGACACCACCGCCTTGGCGCTCGCGATTTGCGGCAGCAGCGTGTCGGCCTGCGTGTCCTTCGCGGCTTCCGCCTTCGTCATCTTCTCCATGAACGCCGGATCCTTCTGCAGCGGCGCGATCTTCCGGTACTGCGCCAGGCGCTCTTCGCGCTTCTTCGGATCCTTCATCTCGTCGTACGCCGCCTGAAGCCGGGCCGCCGCGCCGCGCTCGTCCACCAGCCGGCGATCGATGCCGCGCGCCACGAGCTCCAGCGTCTCGGCAAACGTCACCGAGGTCCAGATTGGTGCGGCGTTCTTCTTGATCACGAGCGTCTCGCCGTAGCGCGAGAAGCCGAGCACGTCTGGCTGCGGCGCGGCGAGCCGCGCAACATCGACATCGAGCTGCTCGAACTCCGGCACACGACTGCCGGAGGACGCGAACAACGGCTGCGACAACTGGTTGACGAAGAACAGGAGCTGCGCGGTTTCCCCGGTGTCGTCGCGCTTGGCAGCGGCGCCGCTGCCGAATTCCATCACCGGATAGGCGCCGAAGTTCAGCCACGCCGGCAACGGCCGCACCGTGAGAGCCGGCTCTCCTGCGCCCGACGATGAGGGGGCCGCCTCCGGCTCGAGGGCGCCCGCCGTTTCCACGCTGAAGCCAATCGGGTTCGTGAACCCGACGGTCTTCTTGATGATCGCGTTCAGCGCGAGCAACTGCGCCTCGAGCTCCTTGACGTCGGCCGGCCGCGCGCCGAGCATGCGCCGGTCATCCGGATAGGCGATGAACTTCCACGGCTTCCAGGTGCCCGGCGAATCCGGCAGATAGCGATACTGCGCGACGAGCACTGCGGAAGCCCACGTGGCGAGCAGGAAGGCGGCGACGAGAGTGTGGCGCACGATGCTGACTCCTCGGGCAGGCGGCGAACGCGGGTGCCCGGGCGAGACCCTATCAGAGTGCGACCGGAATCGAGAATCACTGCTCGTCAGCGCCGGCGGCCGGGACCGACACGCGGCGAAGGCGAACAACCGGAGAGGCCAACGCGTTGCGCCCGACGCTCCACGGCCGCAGGAGATACTGAGGACGATGCCTCGGCGCGTTCTCCACGTCGTCAGCAACGTCGCGCACTACGCCGATCCCACCCAGCCCACCGGCCTGTGGCTGTCGGAATTGACGCATGCGTACGACGTCTTTGCCGCGAAGGGATACGAGCAGCGCATCGTCAGCCCGAAAGGTGGTGTGTCGCCGCTGGAGCCGCGCGCGCTCAGGTGGCCGCTCATGGACGCATCGGCGAGGAGGTGGTTGGCAGATACGTCCCGTTCCGCGTTGCTGTCGGCGACAGCCCGGCCGGGCGAGATCGACCCGGCGCACTACGATGCGATCTACTTCACTGGCGGCCACGCCGTGATGTGGGACTTTCCCAACGACGAAGGGCTCCAGGAAACCACGCGCGCCATCTACGAGCGCGGTGGCATCGTGTCTTCGGTCTGCCACGGTTACTGCGGCCTGCTGAACACGCGGCTCTCGGACGGCACGCTGCTCGTGGCCGGCAAGCGGATCACCGGTTTCTCCTGGCGGGAAGAAGTGCTCGCGGGTGTGGCCAGGAAGATGCCGTACAACGCCGAGGCCGAGATGAAGCGGCGCGGGGCGCGTTACGAGAAGGCCTTCCTGCCTTTCATGTCCTATGTCGTCGTCGATGGCCGGTTGGTGACCGGCCAGAACCCTTGGTCCGCCAGGGCGACTGCCGAGAAGGTCGCGGCGCTGCTCTGAACGCTGACGACGGACGCGGCGGTCCGTATGCTGCGCGTCGTGTGGGACGTCGGAGCACATCCGACAGGCTCGTCCTGCCGTGGACCGAGTCTCCGGCGTGATGGCTAGACGAGCGTCCGTGCGAGCGCGATGCCTTCGTCCGTCGTCGTGAACTCGCCGTCGAGCTGCCGCTCGTAAATCCGTTTCAGCAGCTCGCCCATGCGGGGGCCGGGGTCGACGCCGAGCGCGACGAGGTGGCGGCCGAGCACGAGCGGCGCTGGAGGCCGATGCTCGACGCCGAGCGACCGCGCGCGCTCCAGGAACCAGGCCATTGCCGAACAGTCGAACGGGCCGGCGCGCCCCCGGCAGTCGGCTTCGGCGAAGCGGGCGAGCAGCTCGAGATCGACTTTCTGCGCCAGACGACGGAACGCGCCGTCGGTGACGGTCGGCGACTTCTGGAACGCGCCCGGTCGCATGTGCTCCGTCACGAGCCCGAGCACGGCGCGGCGGACGTCGTATCCGTCGAGGGTGTGGATGTTCAGCCGGTCCAGCAGCGCGGTCGTGGCCGGCACGCCCGCGATTTCGTGGCCGGGCGATCGGAGCCGGCCCTCGATGATGGCCGTCGTCGCGGGCTTGCCGACGTCGTGACAGAGCGCTGCGAGCATCATGGCTGCCGCGGGCCCTCGCGGCAGGCCGTCGATGCGCCGCCGCGCCTCGTCGACGACCATCAGCGTGTGCGTCCAGACGTCGCCTTCCGGATGCCACTCGGGATCCTGCGGGCAGCCGGCGAGCGGCACGAGCTCCGGGAGCAGCCGGCGAATCACGTCCAGATCCCAGGCGAGCCGCAGGCCGATCGACGGCCGCTCGGCCTGGAGGAGCAGCTTCTCGAGCTCGCCCCAGATCCGTTCGGCTGGCAGGTCGTCGAGCGGCGTGGCGCGGCACACCGCGGCCGTGTCGGCGTCGAGCGTGAGCTCGAATCGCGCGGCGAATTGCACGGCGCGAAGCACGCGCAGGCTGTCGTCGCCGAACGTCCGGCGATCGACCATGCGGAGCACGCGATCGGCGAGATCGCGCCGGCCGTCGAACGGATCGAGAATGTCGCCGGTGAGCGGATCGCGCGAGATCGCGTTGACCGTGAAGTCCCGGCGGCGCGCGGCCTCGTCGAGCGAGAGGTGCGGATCGCCGTGCACCGCGAACCCCTTGTGTCCACGCCCGATCTTCGACTCGCGGCGCGGCAGCGAGACGTCGACGTCGCCGATCTTGAAGACGGTGAAGCTCTCGCCGACGGCGTCGACCCGGCCGAACGGCTCGAGCAGCGCGCGAAGGCGCTCGGCCGGCACGCCGAACACCTCCAGGTCGAGGTCCTTCGGCGTGCGGCCCAGGAGCTCGTCGCGCACCCATCCGCCGACGATGTAGGCACGGCCGCCGGCCGAGGCGACGGCGCGCGCGATGGCGACGGCGAGATCAGGAGTGCTGCGGCCCATGCGTCGCAGGGTCCGGCGTGCGCCGGCGGCCGAACCGGCGCATCAGGCGATCCGCCTGCGCGGGCGCGATCACCGACAGCACCGACAGCAGCCACGCGGGCCGGTACGGATAGACCTCCGGCCTCGGCGACACCATGCACCGCACGATCGCGCGCGCGACGACGTCGGCTGATTGGCGTGGCCCCTTGCCGCGCACCGTGTGGCCGAAGTCGCGCGCGATGGCGTCGTGGAATTCCGTGACCGTCGACACCGGGTAGACGATCGACGCGCGGAGCGGCGTGCCCTGGAACTCGGCGCGCAGTCCCTCGATGAACCCCACTTGTGCGGCCTTCGTCGCCGAGTACACGCTCGAGCCGCCGACGCCGCGCCGGCCCGCGATCGACGACACGGCGATGATGTGCCCCGCCCGCTGCCGGCGCATGACGACGAGCGCCGCCCGCGCGGCGTAGAAGGTGCCGAGGACGTTCACCTCCACCAGCCGGCGCATGGCATCCGGCGGCGTCTCGTCGAGCAGGCCGTGATAGCCGATCCCCGCATTGCACACCATGACGTCGAGGCGGCCGAACGCCGCGATCGTGCGATCGACGAGCGCCGCCATGTCGGCCTCGCGCGCGACGTCGCCGGCCACGGCGATCGCCTCGCCGCCTCGTCCGCGCACCTCGTCGACCAGCCGGGCCAGCCGGTCCGTTCGGCGCGCGCAGGCCATGACCCGCGCGCCGGCGGCGGCGGCGGCGCGCACCGTGGCCTCGCCGATCCCCGAAGAGGCACCCGTGACGGCGACGACCTTCGACGACAGCGGCGGCACCTAGTCCTGCTGTTCCTTGAACAGGCTCTTCATCACGAAGCCGACGTTGGCCGGCCGCTCGCCGAGCCGGCGCATGAAATACGGAAACCACTCGGTGCCGAACGGCACGTAGACGCGGACCGGATGTCCGTCGGCGGCCAGCGCGCGCTGCAGATCGCGGCGGATGCCGTAGAGCAGTTGGAACTCGTACGCCGTGCGAGCCAGGCCCCGTTCCGTTGCGAAGCCTCGCGTGGCCTCGATCATCGCCGGGTCGTGCGTGGCGATTGCCGGGGAGTGGCCGGCGGTGAGCAGCATCCGCATCAGCTCGACGAACGCGCGGTCGACGTCCTCCTTCTCCTGGAACGCCACCTCGCGCGGCTCGCGATACGCGCCCTTCACGAGCCGGACGCGCGTGCCGAGCTCGTTCATCCGCGCGACGTCGCCCGGCGATCGCCGGAGGTAGGCCTGGATCACGACGCCGATGTTCCGGCAGCCGATTCCCCAGAGCGACTCGAAGACGTCGAAGGTCGACTGCGTGTAGGCCGACCCTTCCATGTCGATGCGCACGAAGAAGTCGGCCTGCGCGGCCACGTCGAGCACCCGCCGCAGGTTGTCGGTGCACGTCGCGCGGTCGATGTCGAGGCCGAGCTGCGTGAGCTTGACCGACAGGTTGCGGCTGATGCCCGCGCCGGCGGCCGCCTCGATGATGGCGCCGTAGTCGCGCGCGGCGGCGAGCGCGGCCTCCTGCGTCGCGACGCGCTCACCGAGGTGGTCGAGCGTCACGATCAGGCCCTGGCGCTCCAGCTCGGCCGCGGCGGCGATCGCTTCCTCCATCGTCTCGCCGGCGACGAAGCGCCGCGCGAAGCTCCCCGGCGTGCGCATGCCGTAGCGCGACGCGACGGTCTTCAGAAGGGCACTGCCAGCCAGCGTTGCGAAAGCCGCTCTGGACAGCGTCTCGATCATCTAGTGTGTCGTCCTCGCCCGGCGGAGCAGGTGCTCGATCGTGCGCGCGTAGAAGCGCAGCACGACGCGGTCGCGCACCCGGATCCGCGCGCCGTCCGCCACCACCACGGCGCGCTCGGCGAGCCTCGCCAGGCCGTCGTCGACCGCCTCGCGGCCGTCGCGCGTGGCCAGATTGGCGTGCTCCGCCGCGAGCAGCGCGACGAGATCGCGGACGCGCGCCACGAGATCCGATCGGGTCAGCCCCGGGCGCATGGCGGCGGCGACGAGCGCCGTGGGCAGGACTTTGTACAGACCGCCGATCGCGTCCTGCACGCGGTGCGTCAGCGTGACGAGGCTGCGGCGCGAGTCCGGCTCGTAGTCGGCCATAGGAATCGGCGCGCCGAACGTGACGAACGCGCGCGACCGGTAGCCGACCGCGTGGCGCGCCATCTCGGCGACCTCCTGGGCGAACGGGCGCTTGCGCCGGCGCGTCGCCTCGCGCGAGATGATCCGATCCTCGAGCACGAGGTCGTAGGCGATCGCCATCGGCACGATCGAGAGCGACGCGCGATCGGCCTGCAGCGCCGCCTGGAGCAGCCCGGTCTTCGGCGGCTTCAGCTCGCCGCTGTAGCTCCGGCCGCCTTCGGGGTAGAAGAGCAGATCGCGGCGATTGAGCAGCTCTGCGACGTACGCGCGCAGCGTCACGAGGTACAGCGGATCCTTGCTGTTCCGGCGGATCGGGATGGCGCCCGTGACGTGCCGGTGCAGCAGGCCGAGCGGGCCGCCGAACAGGTTGATCCCCGCGGCGGTGAGCGGCGGACGGAAGCCATGATCGTCGAGCACCAGCGGCTCGATCAGGTAGTCGAGATGGCTCTTGTGATTGGAGACGTAGAGAATGCGCCCGCGCGACGCGGCCGCGCGCGCGAGCTCGAGGTGCTCGGGCACGCGCTGCACCTTCCGCAGGATCGGATACAGCGGATGCTGCAGCGCGCGGTAGAACCGGTAGCGCTGCGTCGTGCGCAGTTCGTCGAGATAGGCTTCGATGCGCTGCTGCGGGTCTTCGTCAGCCGTGGCGGCCGGATCCCGCAGGTACTTCGCCACGTCGTCGCGGGCCAGGACGGCGCGGGCAATGTCGTCCGGTCTCACGGAGCACGACTATAACAGACCGTTCCGGGCGGCTCGGCCGCATAATGCGGGGATGAATCATCAGGGCATCGCCGCGCTGACCGCGGCGGCTTCGCTCGCGCTCGCGGCGGCCGCCTGCCATCGCTCCGGATCGTCGTCATCGTCGTCGGCGGCCGACACGCCGTCGATCGCGTACGAGAAGTACACGCTCGGCAACGGCCTCGAGGTGATTCTGTCGGAGGATCACCGGCTGCCGCTCGTCGCGGTCAACGTCTGGTACCACGTCGGCCCCGCGAACGAGGCGGCCGGCCGCACGGGGTTCGCGCACTTGTTCGAACACATGATGTTCCAGGGGTCGAAGCACGTCGCTGGCGACGGCCACTTCCGCTACGTCGAGGCCGCCGGCGGATCGACCATCAACGGCACGACCGACTTCGATCGCACGAACTACTTCGAGACGCTCCCCTCGGACCAGCTCGAGCTCGGCCTCTGGCTCGAGTCCGACCGGATGGGATACCTGCTCGACACGGTCGACCTCGCGAAGCTCGCCAACCAGCAGGACGTCGTGCGGAACGAGCGGCGGCAGTCGGTCGAGAACCGGCCGTACGGACTCGCGCAGGAGCAGGTGTTCCAGACGATCTTTCCGCCGGGCCATCCGTATCGCGCGAACGTGATCGGCTCGCACGCCGACATCCAGGCCGCGAAGCTCGACGACGTGAAGGCGTTCTTCGCGCAGTACTACGCGCCCAACAACGCCAGCCTCGCGATCGTCGGCGACATCGACGTGGCGGCGACGAAGCGGCTCGTCGAGAAGTACTTCGGCACGCTCGTCCGCGGCGCTGACGTCCCGAAGGCGCGTGCGGCGATGCCGTCGATCTCGGGCGAGCAGCGCATCGTGGCGAAGGATCGGATCCGGCTGCCGCGCGTCGTCATGGCGTGGGTGAGCCCGGCGTTCTTCTCGCCCGGCGATGCCGATGCGGACGCGGCCGCCGGCGCGCTCGGCGGCGGACCGTCGTCGCGGCTCTACAAGGCGCTCGTGTACGAGAAGCAGATCGCGCAGGACGTGACGGCGTTCCAGCAGTCGATGGGGCTCGGGTCCGTGTTCCAGATCGTCGCGACCGTGCGCCCCGGCCATGCGCCCGACGAGGTCGAGGCCGCGCTCGACGCCGAGCTCGATCGCTTCCGGCAGGCCGGCCCGGACGAACGCGAAGTCGAGCGCGCCCGGAACACCTTCGAGACCGGAATGCTGCAGGGGCTCGAGCGGCTCGGCGGCTTCGGCGGCGTCGCCGATCTTCTGAACATGTTCAACCACTATCTCGGGGATCCCGGCTACCTGCCGAAGTACCTCGAGGAGCATCGTCGCGTGACGCCGGCGAGCGTGAAAGCGTTCGCGGAGCGCTATCTGCGTCGCGACGCGAGGGTCGTGCAGCACGTCGTGGCCGGCGATCCGGACCTTGGCCAATCGGTGCCGACGCCCCCGCCGCCGAAGGCGTCCGCCGGTGCCGGCGCCGAGGCCGTGAACGCCGATGCGCCCTGGCGCGCGACGCCGCCCGCTGCGGGCGCCGCGCGCGCGATCGCCGTGCCGCCGGCGCGTTCCTTCACGCTCCCGAACGGCCTGACCGTCGTCTACCACGTCCGCCCTGGCGCCGCGACCGTGACGGCGCGGCTCGCGCTGAAGACCGGCAGCGACATGAACCCGCCCGACAGGCCAGGGCTCGTGAACTTCGCCGCCAGCATGCTGAGCCAGGGGACGACGTCGCGCGACGCGCTCACGCTCGCCGACGATCTCGCGCAGCTCGGCGCCTCGCTCAACGCGACGTCGACCAAGGACCAGGCGTCCGTCACCGTGGCGTCGCTCGCGCGCAACTTCGCCGCCGCGCTCGACATCGCGGCCGACGTCGCGCTCCGCCCGACGTTCCCCCAGGCCGAAGTGGAGCGGCAGCGCGCCAGCCGGCTGGCGAGCCTGGCCGCGGCGCGCCAGAATCCGGGCACCGTCGCGACGTCGGCCGCCACGCTGGCGCTGTACGGACCAGCTCACCCGTACGCGTACATGGAGCTCGGGACGGAAGAGGCCGCAAAGGCGACGTCGCGCGACGATCTCGCCGGCATCTGGAAGAAGACGTTCGTGCCGGCCAACGCCGCACTGGTCGTCGCCGGTCCGATGGACGAAGGCGAGCTGCGGCCGCTCGTGGAGCGCACGTTCGGCGGCTGGCCGTCGGGCCCGGCGGCCGCGCCGGCCCCCGCCGCTCCCGCCACCACCGACAGCCGCGTCGTCATCGTGAACGTGCCGAAGGCGCCGCAGACGCAACTGGTCGTGACGAGCCTCGGCGCGCCGCGCTCCGCGCCGGACTACCCGGCCACTCTCACGATGAACACCGTGCTCGGCGGCCTGTTCTCGAGCCGCATCAACCTCAACCTGCGCGAAGAGCACGGCTACACGTACGGCGCCTCGTCGCAGTTCCTCTTCCGCAAGACACCGGGCCCGTTCTGGGTGACGACCGGCGTGCGGACGGACGTCACGGCACCGGCGGCCTCGGAGATCCTCGAGGAGATCCGTCGCATGGTGAGCAGCCCGCTGACGCAGGAGGAGCTGACGCTGGCGCGCGACGCGATCGTGCGCAGCCTGCCGAGCGACTTCGAGACGAGCGGCAGCACGGTGGCGACGCTGAGCGATCTGGTCGTCTACGGCCTGGGGCTGGACTACTACTCGAAGTTCCCCGGCATGATCGCCACGGTCGGCATCCCGGACGTCCAGGCCGCCGCCAAGAAGTACCTCGCTCCCGGCCCGTTCATTGTCGTCGCCGTCGGCGATCGCGCGGCGATCGAACCCGGCCTCCGAACACTCAACCTCGGCAAGCTCGAGGTCGAGCAGGAGCGTTGATCGTGAAGCGCGCCGCCGGCGGCGCGTCCGGTGGTCCCGTACTTCCCGATCTCGTGGGCCCGTACTTCCCAGTCTAGTGATCCCGGACTTCCCAGTAGATGAGGCCCACGCCGCCGACGATCGTGAACAGCATCAGCCCGAACGAGAGGGCGTGCCACCGTCCGAACGAGATCTTCCGCTGGTCGTCGTCGGCGAGGGCCGCAATCGGGCCGGCGACGCTCCGCCGGATGCCGTCGATGCGCGGCGTGATGAGCCGGGCGGTGACGATGCTGGCGGCCAACATCGCGGCGGCGATCCACAGGCGCACGAAGAACCAGCGCGGCCTGGGCCCGAGCAGCGCCCGGACCACGAGCGAGACGATCAGCATGCCCGCGGCCGCCCACGCTCCGAACTGGAAGCGCTGAAGCACGTCTCCGAAGAGGAGGCCGGCGAGCTCCCGTCCCGCCTTGGGATCGCGAAGCTGGAGCACCTCGAACAGCGTCGGCGCGGTGAACGCGCCGAGCACCACGAGGCCGCCAGCCCAGAACGCCAGGGCGAGCACGGCCAGCAGGCGCAGCATCGACATGGCCGGATTATGCAGTACCGCGCCGCGTTCGGCCGAACCACGCCAGGATCGCCCGGCCGTCAGCAGCGTCGAGGGCGCGCGCGGCCGGCGGTCGCCGGCACCACGGGCCGGCGTTTTCTGCTACCTTCCGCGCTGCGGAGGAGAGAGACATCGATGACGCGCCGTCTGATCGCGACCGCCATCACGGTTCTGCTCGGCATCACGCTCGTGATCGCGCAAGCCGGTTCGCGCGCACCGGCGTTGGCGCCGCCGGCGCCGCGTCCTGTGCCGGCCGGCACGGCCAGCGGGCTCGACCCCGCGCGGCTCGCCCGGCTCGATCGCCTGCTCCAGCAGTACGTCGACGACGAGCGGATCGCCGGCGCCGTGGCGCTCGTGCTGCGCAACGGCCGCACGGCGTACGAACGCGCCGTCGGCTGGAGCGACAGGGAGGCCGGGCGGCCGATGGCGGCCGATACGATCTTCCGCATCGCGTCGCAGACGAAGGCCATCACCAGCACGGCGATCCTGGCGCTGTACGAAGAGGGCCGGATCGGGCTGGCCGATCCGGTCAGTCGCTTCATCCCGGCGTACGCGGCCACCACCGTGATCACGAAGAGCGAGGCCGGCCTCGCGACGGTGCCGGCGCGGCGTCAAATCACGATTCGCGATCTGCTGACGCACACCGCCGGCATCTCGTACGGCACGTCGGCAGACGTCGCGGCCCAGTACGAGGCTCGAGGCCTCGGTCCGGCGGCCGGCTTCGGCTGGTACACGGCCGACAAGGACGAGCCGGTGTGCGACACCATGGAGCGGCTCGCGTCGCTGCCGTTCGTCTCGCAGCCGGGCGAGGCCTACGTGTACGGCTACAACACGGACGTGCTCGGGTGCGTCGTCGAGCGCGCCTCGGGGATGTCGCTCGACGAGTTCGTGCGGAGCCGCGTCACCGGCCCGCTCGGCATGACGGACACGCACTTCTTCCTGCCGGCGGATCAGCGCGCGCGGCTCGCGGCCGTGTACTCCAGCGGAGCCGGCGGGCGCATCGTGCGCGCCCCGGACGGCGCGCGCGGCCAGGGCCACTACGTCGACGGCCCGCGCCGGAGCTACGCGGGCGGTGCGGGGCTCGTGTCCACCGCGCGCGACTACGCGCGCTTCCTCGAGATGATCCGCAACGGCGGCGCGCTCGGCAGCGTGCGGATCCTCGCCCCGCGCACCGTCCAATTGATGACCACCAACCAGATCGGCACGCTGCACTCGACCACGGGCCTGGGGTTCGGCCTGGGCTTCCAGACCACCGACCGGTACGGCGCGAACGGCATGGACTCGGTCGGCGCGTTCGGCTGGAGCGGGGCCTACGGCACGATGTACCGCGTCGATCCTTCGTCCGGTCTGACGATCGTGCTGATGTTGCAGCTCATCCCGAACGCCACCGACATCCAGACGAAGTACCCGACCCTCGTGTATCAGGCGCTGCCGTGATCGCCGTACGTCCAGGCCCGGCTCGTCGCCGCTATCGAACGGCGATCGTCGATCCGAAAACCATGAACGACCATGAGGATCGGCATGCCGGCAACTTCGAACGCGACGCGGACCATCGTCTCGAGCGTGACCGCTGCGGCACTGTGCGCCGCCGGCGCCACGTTCGCTGCGCCACAGAACCCACCGTCGGCCGCGTCGGCTTCCCAGAGTGAGCCGTTCCGTGGCCGGGGCAACGAGCCGTTCTGGAGCGTCGAAGTCGTCGGCACGATGATGACGTTCAAGCCGGCCGACGGCGCGACCATCACCGCCAGCCCGGTGGCCGTCGAGCAGATGAGCGGAGGACGTCGATACGTCGCGCGCGCGGCCGGCCAAGCGGTCGCGACCGTGACCGTGCTCGATCAGCCCTGCACGGACTCAATGAGCGGTCAGCCGTTCCCGAGCCGCGTCACCGTCCAGATCGGTGCCTTCGAGGCGCGGGGATGCGGTGGCGCCGGAAGGACAGAGACCGGGCGCTGAGGTCTCGTTCCGTTCCCGAGACCAGTCGAGCCAGTCGTCGCCGAAGAGCTCGACCGGATGAGGCGTTCGGATGGTGCCGTTGCCGCAGGCCAGGTCGTCGGCCGGGCAGAGCTTCTCGCATCCCCAGCAGACACGCTCTGGCCGGCGAGGGTGGAGAAACGTCTCTTTCACAACAGATCCACTGTAGCGGAGACTGCGTCTTTCGGGGCATGACCGTCGTCATGCCGGCGCGTGACACGGCGCGTGCGGTGGGCGTGTCGGCCATAGAATGGGACGGAGCAACGCCGTCATGGGCGACGTTCATCCTGGCATCGACAACACGCTTCGAGCGTTCATCGAAGCGCAGCACGTGTTCTTCGTGGCGACGGCGCCGCTGTCGGCCGAGCAGCACGTCAACGTGTCGCCGAAGGGGCTCGACGCGCTGCGAGTCCTCGGCCCGCATCGCGTCGCCTACCTGGATCATCACGGCAGCGGCGCCGAGACCGTCGCGCACCTGCGGGAGAACGGACGAATCGTGCTCATGCTGTGCGCGTTCACCGGCGCGCCGCGCATCGTGCGCCTGCACGGCCGAGGCCGCGTGCTGACGCCCGACGCCGGCGACTTCCAGACGCTGCGGCCGCTGTTTCCGCCGGCGCACCAGGGCCGGACGATCGTCGACGTGGAGGTCACGCGCGTCTCGACCTCGTGCGGATTCGGTGTGCCGCTGTACGACTACGTGGACGACCGCTCGCAGCTCGTCGACTGGGCGCGCCGCAAGGGAGACAGCGGGCTGCGCGACTACTGCCGGAGGAAGAACGCGGCGAGCATCGACGGCTTGCCCGCGATGCCGCCCGACTAGCGCCTGCCGCGGTCGTGCCCGCCGGCTGGCCCGAACGTTCGGCGAGCCGTGGGACCGGTGTCGCGCGCGCGTGAGGCGATGGGTGTGAGAAAGGGGATGACGGTCATGCTGATCTTTCTCGCGTGGTGCCTGCTGTTCGTGATCGCGTGGCCGTTCGCCGTCCTCGCGCTGCTCGTGCTGCCGATCGTCTGGCTGCTCTCGATCCCGTTCCGCCTCCTCGGCATCGTAGTCGAGGCGCTGCTCGCGTTCGTCCGAGCCGTGCTGTTCCTGCCGGCCAGGCTGCTCGGCTATCGGGCGTGAGCTGATCGACCCACGCCCGCCTCGCGATGCATTAGAATCGTGCGCCGATTCTTCCGTCGCGAGGGCATCGATGATCCTGACCAAAGCTGAACTGATCGCATCGCTCCAGAACGAAGTCCGCATCCTGCTCCACCTGGCGAGCAAGGTGGACCGCCATCACCTCGAGTACCGGCCCACGGCCAAGCAGCGCAGCGTGCTGGAGCTGCTGCGGTACCTGAGCTACATGGGGCCCGAGCTCCTGTCGGCCGCGAAGGCCGGCGCGTTCGACCCGGCGCACTGGACCGCCGTCCAGAATGCCGCCGCGGCGCGCGACTTCGACGCGACGGTCGGCGCCATCGCCGCGCAGTCCGAGGAGTACGCGAGGCTGCTCGACGACATGTCCGATGACGACTTCCGCACGAACGTCACGGTGTTCGGCCGCACCTCCAGTCGCGGCGCGTTCATCGTCAACAACGTGCTGTGCGGATGTGCGGCGTACCGCACCCAGCTCTTCCTGTACTTGAAGGCGTGCGGACGGGAAGAGCTCAACACGATGAACCTTTGGGCCGGCATGGATCCGACGCCCGTGCCTGCCTGAGACGGACCCGGCCGGCGCCGCGCGCGCGCGGCGCCGCGTAATCTATCTCGCGGACGGCCTGTTTGAGCGCCGCGTCGCTCGTTCGCCTCCGTGCCTTCGTGGCGGCGTCCGATGCCTGCGCGATGCTGCGCTCCATGTCGGCTCGGTAGGCATCGACGGCCGTCCGCTGCTGTTCCAGCTCGCCCTTCAGTCGATCGACCTCGCTCACCGCGCTGCGCTCGCGGAAGGCGAGCCACTCCGCGGTCTTCACCGGCACCCAGGCGGGCGCGCGTCCCGGCGTGAGCACCACGCCGCGCAGGGACGCGTAGTACGTCTCGGCGTCGACCTCCGTCGGCCGAGACGCCGGGGATGCACACCAGAGGCGCTGGGGAGCGTCTCGTCGCGTTCGTTGTAGCATGCCGCCGTTGGAGGCGTGACGTGGCTCAGAGATGGACGCGACGCGTGATTTCATCGATCGCCGTGGTGATGGTGACGGCGGCGGCGCCCGCGGCCGCGGCGGCGCAAGCCGATTGGACCGAGCCGTTCCCGCCGTTCCGCATCGCCGGCAACCTGTACTACGTGGGCAGCCGCGGCCTGGCCAGCTATCTCATCACGACGCCGGCCGGGCACATCCTGATCAACAGCAGCCTCGAAGCGAGCGTGCCGATGATCCGCGCGAGCGTCGAACGGCTCGGCTTCGCGTTCGGCGACATCGAGGTGCTGCTGATCAGCCACGCGCATTGGGATCACGACGCCGGCAGCATGGCGGTCAAGCAGGCGACCGGCGCGGCCTACATGGTGATGGACGCCGACGTGGCGGTGGTCGAATCCGGCGGCCGCGCCGACTTCCAGTACGGCGCGAGCCACACGATGCTCTACGCCCCGGCGAAGGTCGATCGCATCCTTCACGACGGCGACACCGTGGCGCTCGGCGGTACCACGCTCGTGGCGCGCCTGACGCCCGGCCACACCAAGGGCTGCACGACCTGGACGCTGACCGTCGACGACGATGGCCGGCGCCGGCAGGTCGTGATCGTCGGAAGCCCGAACGTGAACCCGGGATACGCGCTCGTTGGCAACGAGGCGTACCCCGAGATCGCCGCCGACTTCGACCGGACGTTCCGGGTGCTGCGCTCGCTGCGCGGCGACATCTTCCTCGGCGCGCACGGCAGCTACTTCGACATGGAGGCGAAGTATGCCCGGCTCGAGGCGGGCGGCCGGGCCGTGTTCGTCGATCCCTCGGGCTACCGCCGCTTCGTGCGGGAACGCGAGCAGGCGTTCCGCGCCGAGCTCGTCCGCCAGCGCGCCGCGGCCGCGGCCGCGGCCGCGACGCGCGTCCGTTGAACCATGCCGCGCGGGCCGATGCGCGCGGTCGCTCGTCTGGCCCTCATCGGGATCGCCGCGGTCGCCGCGATCGTGCTCGTGCGCACCGCCGTCTTCACGGCGGACGACCCGGCCGTCGAGCCGGCGCCAACCTTCGCGCTCCGGGCCGGCGCGGCCGAGCGGCTGGCAACGGCGATCCGCATCCCGACCATCACGCCCACCGCCGGCACACCTGCCGACACGGAGCCGTTCGCCGCACTGCACGCGTACCTCCGCGCGGAGTACCCGCTCGTGCACGCGGCGATGCGGCGCGAGCCGGTGGGCGACGCGTCGGCGCTCTTCACCTGGGCCGGGAGCGATGCCACGCTGGACGCGCTGCTCCTGTCCGCCCACGTCGACGTCGTGCCCATCGAGACCGGCGCCGGCGCCCGATGGACGTATCCGCCGTTCAGCGGCGCCATCGCGGATGGGTTCGTCTGGGGACGCGGCGCCCTCGATGACAAGGCGTCGGTCTTCGCGATCTTCGAAGCGCTCGAGAGCCTGTGTGCGCGCGGGTTCCGGCCGGCGCGTACGTTGCTCGTCGCGCTCGGCCATGACGAGGAAGCCGGCGGCGCGGCTGGCGCTGCCCGCATCGCCGGCCTGCTGCGCCAGCGGCGCACGCGCGTCGCCGTCGTGCTCGACGAGGGAGGCGTCATCGCGGACGGCCTGCTGCCCGGCCTGCGCGACCCGGTCGCGCTCGTCGGCCTCGCCGAGAAAGGCTCGGTGACCGTGCAGTTGACCGCGCGTGGGCCCGGCGGCCACTCGTCGATGCCGCCGGCCAACGGCCCCATCGGCGCGTTGAGCGAGGCCATCGCGCGTCTCGAAGCGAACCAGATGCCGCCGCGCCTCGCCGGGCCGACGCGCGCGCTCTTCGATCGCATCGGGCCGCGGCTGCCGTTCGTCCAGCGTGCCGCGATCGCCAACCTGTGGCTCGCCGAGCCGCTGCTGTTGCGCCGGCTCGCCGCCTCGCCGTCCACCAACGCCGCCATCCGGACGACGACGGCGGTGACGATGTTCGATGCGGGCGTCACGCCGAACGTGCTGCCCGCGGAGGCGCGCGCCGTGGTGAACTTCCGCGTGCTGCCGGGGGACACGACCGGCGCCGTGCTCGAGCACGTGCGGCAGGTCGTCGCCGATCCGGCGATCGCCGTGGCACCGGTCGGTCCGGCATTCGAGCCGTCGCCCGTCTCGTCGACCGGCTCCGGCGGCTACCGCGCGCTCGCGCGCGCGATCCGCGCGACGATGCCGGAGGTCGTCGTCGCGCCGTACCTCGTGCCAGGGGCGACCGATGCGCGCCACTACCGCGATGTCGCGATCGATGCGTACCGCTTCCTGCCGCTGCGGCTGACGCCGGCCGACGTGGAGCGCCTGCACGGCGTGGACGAACGGGTGTCGATCGCGCAGTACGAGCAGGCGATCGCCGTCTATCGGACGCTGATCGAGGAGTATGCCGGCGCCGCGGCGCCAAGCCGGTAGGTTCGCGCGGATCGCGCCCGCGTCATCGTCAGTCGTTCCGCGCCTGCTGAGCAGGCCGTTCGGATGGCACGCGGCAGTGAACGGATGCTACCTCGACTCCGAGGCGGCAGGTCTGAAACGTCGAGCAGAGGAGGCAGAGGAGGCAGAGGAGAACGATGAGCGATCAGGGCACGGTGTTTCGCGCGCTGCACTCGTCCGGGTGCTTCGTCATGCCCAACCCGTGGGACCTCGGCACGGCGCGCGTGCTCGCGCAGCTCGGGTTTCGTGCGGTGGCAACGACGAGCTCGGGCTTCGCCTGGTCGCAGGGCCGCCAGGATCACGGTGTGCCCGTCGAGGAGGTGCTGGCGCACCTCTCGGCGATGGCGCAGGGCGTCGCGATTCCGGTGAACGCCGACTTCGAGGCCGGCTTCGCCGACGATCCCGACGAGGTCGCCAGGCACGTCTCGGCGGCCGCGGCGACCGGCATCGCCGGCCTTTCCATCGAGGACTCGACGCTGGCCGACTCGCGTCAGCTCTACGCGCTCGCCCATGCCGTCGAGCGGGTGCGCGCGGCGCGTGCGGCCATCGACGCGAGCGGCCGCATCGTCGTGCTGACGGCGCGATCGGAGGGCTTTCTCGCCGGCCATCCCGATCTGGAGATGACGATCGAGCGGCTGACCGCCTTCGCCGAGGCGGGGGCCGATTGTCTCTACGCGCCCGGCGTCCGCAGCCTCGAGGCCATCTCGCGCATCGTCCGCGCGGTCTCGCCGTTGCCGGTCAACGTGCTCGTCGGATCCGGCTTCACGACCGTGGCCGAGCTGGCGGCGCTCGGCGTGCGCCGGATCAGCGTCGGCGGTGCGCTCGCCCGGACCGCTTGGGCGGCCACGATCGCCGCGGCGCGCGAGATCGCCGAGCGCGGCACGTTCACGAGCCTCGACGCGGCCGTGCCGTCGTCCGAGATCGACGGGCGATTCGCCAGCGAGAAGTGAGCCCGCCTCGTCGCGGGCTCACTTCCGCTCGATCGTCAGGTACAGCGGCGCGACGCCGAGCAGCGAGAGGAAGCCGAGCGTGAAGCGCGTCGCGCGATTGGCCACGGCGAACTCCACCGACTCGCCGGGCTGAACGGAGAACGGCGTCTTCTTCCAGACGAGCGTGTTGTTCGTCCTGAGCACGTGCTCGCCCGGATCGACGGTGAAGGTCACGGTGTCGCCGAAGAGCAGCGTGGCCTTCGGCCCATCGTCGATCGAGACGATGACCTGGCGCTGCTGGACGTCGTCGGCCGACGTGCGGGCGATCGTGACGCGAGCCTGGTCAGCCATCGACGCGCTTGCGGAGATTGTGGATCGCCTCGACGGCGGGCGAGTCCGGCCAGATTGGCGCCGGCGCCGCCGTGAACGTCGCGTGGGCGAACTCGCCCTGGAAGAAGACCACCTCCGACGCCATGAAGGCGAGCCGGGTCCAGACGCGGCACAGCAGGTAGAGCTCGCCGCCGGCGAACGCGAGCCAGAGCGGCGCCGACGCGGACGGCGCCGTCTGCAGCCAGAGCCGGGCGACGACCATCGCGGCGAGGACGTTCAGCAGGTAGAGTGCGGCAACGCGCCGGAACCGGCGCCTCACGAACCTGACGGATGCTGAGAGGGCGCCGATCGCGCTGTGCCGATCCTCGACGACCATGCGCACCTTGGCGAAGTCGGCGATGACGTTCACGGTCGCGAGCGCCGCGGCGAACGTCAGGTACAGCGCGCCGCGCAGGATCACGGCCTGGTGCTCGTTCGCCAGATCCCTGGTCAGCCGGTCGTACGCCGAGCTGAACAGCAGGGGACGGAACCAGCGGAAGAGCGCCCAGTACGCCAGCCCGATCGGCACCGCCAGCCGGAGGAATCGAAGGAAGTACACGCCGGCCGCTGCGAAGAACGCGGCCGGACGCACGGGGCGCGCGCGCGCGACCCGATCGAGGATGCCGCCCGACAGGAAGGTCCAGAGGACGAGGTACGTCGCAATGGCGCCGGCGAGCGCCGGCTCGATCGGTTCCGCGTCGGCGAATCGGCTGAGCGCCGCCAGCGTGCCGCCGAACCCGAGGATGTCGTGCGTGAACGTTCGGCCGAGCCCGGGCGTGCTCGACGAGAACTCGAGCGCCCAGGTCTCGTTCCATCCGCTCAGCGCGCGCTCGGCTTCGGCGCTTGCGCCGAGGTGGCGTTCCATCGACGCGCGGAGCGCGATGGCCAACGGCAGCGCCGTCAGGAACGTCAACACCATGACGCTGGCCGTCAGCGCCGGCGCGCGCACGACGCGCCGCCAGCCTTCGAGGAAGGCGCCGATCACCGTCGCGCGGGCCACCGAGGCCGCTGGCGCCGTAGCTTCAGACGAAGAAGGCATACGTGAGCAGCACGGTCTGCGCCCAGGTGAGCCAGCGCAGCGCCCAGGCGCCGGCGGCCTCGCGTGCGCGGGGGCGGGCGCTCCACGTGTTGTTGGTGTAGTTCAGATCGAGCGTGAGCACGCGATCGGGATCGATCGCCACCTCGCGGACCGCGGCGGTCCGGACGAACGACATCGCCCGCCAGCGCGCCGCGTCGTTCCATCGCTCCCGCACGGACGATCCGTCGTCGAACGTGATCCGGACGTCGACGGGGAACACGCCGTCGGCGAGCCGGCGGGCGACGACCGTGGTCCGAATGAGACCGTCGTCGATCGGCTCCGACGTGACCTGATCGACCGCGTAGTCGAACGACGCGGCGCTGCGGTGGACGGCGTCGAAGAACCACGTCAGGTCACGGCCGCTGACTTCCGCGACGACGGCGAAGAAATCAGACGGCGCGGGATGCCGATAGGCATACCGGCCGTAGTAGGTCGAGAGCACGCGGCGCATGGCGTCCCAGCCGATCTGCCGTTCGAGCGACGTCAGCCACAACGCCGTCTTCGCATACGTCACGTTGCGGGCCGTGCCGGGCCAGTACTGCCAGGTCGGCGCCGCCGGCGCGTCCCAGCTCGGGCCACTCCGATAGCTCATTAGCCGGTTGCCGTGCAGGTCGCGCGACCACGGCACGTCGGCGAACGGCCAGGCGACCATGCCGCCGAAGTAGCGCTCGACCGCGGTGAACCGTCCAGCGAACGCGTCCTCGATCACGCGGGCGGTCACGTAGGTCGTCACACCCTCGTCCATCCAGGCATGCTCGACTTCGTTCGTGCCGACCACACCGTGCCAGAACTGGTGGCCGGTCTCGTGGACGATCACGCCTTCCGGATCCATCGACGTCCACGGCGACACCCATCGAGCGCCCGCCGTGATGAGCGTCGGGTACTCCATGCCGCCCGTGTCGTTTCCCTGCACGTTCGGGTTCATCACCGTCACGGGATCGACGACGGTGAGGTGTCCGTAGGGGTACGGACCGAACCATCGGCCGTACGACGAGAGCGTGGCGCGCACCGCCGTGTAATGGCGCTCGACCTGATCCGCGTGCTCCGGTTGGAGCAGGAGGCGGACGTCGACGGGCGGCCGCCCGGGCTCTTCGATCTGGCGGCGCACGTCGACGAACTGCGGGCTCGTCGTCCAGGCGAAGTCGTGGACGTCGGCTTCGACGTACTGGTGCGTCGCGGTGCCGTCGGCGTTGTCGACGCGCGCGCGCTCGACGCCCGTGGCGCCGACGATCCATCCGCCCGGCACCGTCAGGCTCACGTCGTACGCGCCGTAGTCGGCGTAGAACTCGGTAGCCGCGTGGAACTGGTGACAGCTCCATCCGGCATCCTCGAACACGCCGATCTTCGGGAACCAGTGCGCGATGAAGTAGTACTGCCCGAGGACGCCCGTGCGCGCGACCGGGCGCGGCACCCGCGCGGTCCACGCGAGGTCGAGCTCGAGCGTTTCGCCGGGAGCCGCCGGACGTGGCAGCGGCACTTGCAGCACCGTCTGATCCTGTTCGTTCCCGTCGTCCGGAGCGATGTACCGCGCGTCGGGCAGCAGGTCCTCGCGCGTCTCGCCCTGCACGAGCGTCAAGGCGGTGAGGTCGATCTGGCCGGCGTCCTCGGTGCGGCGGGGTGCCGCGGGCTTTCGCGAGACGAGGCGGTGTTCGCGGAACCACGACGAGCTCGGATCGCGCCAGGCGTTCCAGTACATGTGGAAGCGAAGCTCGGTCGCCGGTACGCCGGCTGCGTTCCGCCACGTGAGGCGGCCGCGGCCTTCGATACTGCGCGTGGCTGGCGTGAGCGTCGCGTGGAGCGTGTAGCTCGCGTTGCGGGGCGAGCGCGGCGCCGCCGGCTGGCTCCCGGCCGGCCCCGGCCACGCGGCGACGAGCGCGGCCACGACGACGGTCCGGCGCAGGACGGCCATGAACGGCCCACATCCTACTTCAGGGGCGTGCCGCCCGCCGAACCGCGACCGCCTCGACCGCCTCGCATAGAATGTGCGCCGCATCACACGAGGGCGGAGGCGGCGGACGGATGGCGCGGATCAAAGTGCTGCACGTGGGCGTGGGACCGATCGGTGCCGGGATCGTGCGCCAGGTCGTCGGCCGGAAGTGGCTGAAGATCGTCGGTGCGGTCGACGTCGATCCCGACAAGGTGGGCAGGGACCTCGGCGAGGTGGCCGCCGTCGGCCGGCGCGTCGGCGTCAAGGTGACGTCCGACGTGGCGAAGACGATCCGCGCGGCCAAGCCCGACGTCGCCATCCTGTGCACGCAGTCCTCGCTCAGAAAGGCGCTCGGCGAGTTCGAGGCGGTGCTCGCGCTCAAGGTGCCGATCGTTTCGACGACCGAGGAGCTGGCGTACCCGGTGAAGCGCAACGCGGCCACGGCCCGGCGCATCGACGCGCTCGCCCGGAAAGCGCGGGTCGCCGTCCTCGGCACCGGCGTCAACCCCGGCTTCGTCATGGACGCGCTGCCGATCGCGTTGACGAGCGTCTGCGATCGCGTGGACGCCATCCAGATCGATCGCGTGCAGGACGCGCGGGTCCGCCGGCTGCCGTTCCAGCAGAAGATCGGGGCCGGGCTCACGCCAGACGCGTTCGAGAGCCGGGTCGAGACCGGCACGGTCCGCCACGTCGGCCTCGCCGAATCGATCTCGATGATCGCCGACGCGATGGGCTGGAAGATCGACCGCATCACCGACGAGATCGGGCCGAAGCTCGCCGAGACGCGCGTCTCGAGCGCGTTCATCACCGTGGAGCCCGGCCAGGTTGCCGGCATCGTCCAGGACGGCGTGGGGTATCGCGACGGCAAGCCGGTGATCCGGCTGCACATGGAGGCCTACCTCGGGGCGCCGAAGTCCTACGACGCGGTCCGGATCGACGGCGTGCCGCCGATCGCGATGACGATCACCGGCGGTGTGCACGGCGACATCGCGACGGTGGCGATGGTCGTCAACTCGATCCCCAAGGTGCTGAACGCGCCACCCGGCCTCCGCACGATGCGCGACATGATACTGCCGGGCTTCGAAGGGCGCGCGTAGCGGCGCGCGACACACCACGACTTGGAGCGCAGGTTCGTCGCCCGTCGGCGACGTTGCGCTCCGAGCCACCCGCGCGCGACCGTTCATCTCTCGCGTGTGATTTCTCGAGATGGCCGACGTGATTCGCCGTCGCGGGAGCGGCTCGTGGGAGCCGTCACGATCCATCCGGAAGAGAGCGGCACCACGCACAGAAGCGCGGCGAGCATCCAGAACGCCGGCTCGAGCCCGTACGCGTCCGCGACGAATCCCATCGCCGCTGGGCCCACCAGCACCCCGGCATAGCCTGTCGTCGTCACCGCGGCGATGGCGAGGCCCGCGGGCATGCTCGTTTGCCGGCCTGCGTGCCTGAACAGTATCGGGACGATGTTGGCCGCGCCGAGACCGATCAGGACGAACCCCGTCAGAGCCACCGGGACGACCGGCACCGCGAGCAGCACGACGAACCCGGCTATCGCGAGGCCGCTGCCCCAGAGCAGCGTCGGCCCGTCGCCGAGGCGCGCTGTGAGCGCATCGCCCACGAGGCGGCCGGCCGTCATCGCGATCGCAAACAGCATGTAGCCCACGCCTCCTCGCGCCACCTCCACGAATCCGGCGCCGGTGATGAGCAGCGCGCTCCAGTCCAGCAGCGCGCCCTCGACGAGGAACGTGACCGCCGCGAGGCCGGCGAGCAGCAGGACGATGCCGCGCGGACGCACGAAGAGAGGCGCATCGCCTGCGGTGCCGGTCGCACGCAGCAGGCGGGGCCGCGCCGCGGCCATGGCGAGCACCATCAGCACGGATGCCGCGGCCGCGCTCTCGACCGCTCCCGTGCCGAACGACAGCAGGATCGTGATCACGGCGGCGCCCGCGAACCCCCCGATGCTGAACAGCGCGTGGAATCCTGACATCAGGGGGCGCGGCGCATCGCGTTCCACGTCGACCGCATGGATGTTCATCGCGACGTCGAGCGATCCGAGCGCGGCGCCGAAGAGCAGGAGCGCCGCGGCGAGCGTGAGCGGCGTCGCCGCGAGCGCCAGCACCGGCAGCATCGCCGCCAGCCCGAACCCGCTGACGACGATGATCGGCCGGCTGCCGAGCCTGGCGCTCAGGACGCCGGTGACGAGCATCGCGAGCACGGAACCGATGCCGAGGCACAACAGCAGCGCGCCGAGCACGCGATCGTCGACGGCCAGACGGTCCTTCGCGAACGGCACGAGGGGCGCCCAGCACGACAGACCGAATCCCGCGACGAGAAACGCGAGGCGGGTCGACAGACGCGCGGCTGGCGTATCAGCGGACGACATCAGGTCCTTCGCGCGTGACGATGCATCGCGCGGCCGCTGCCCGACCGATCAACCGTGGCCACGAGATCGCCCGCTGCCCGCGCCATCGGTCCTACGGGCGGAGAGGCGGACGAGCGGGCGCCGGGACGTGCCAGCAGTTCGCCGCAATGGAGCGGAGTCGTTTCTCCTGGCGGATTCCAAGGCGACGTGCCTCGCCGAGGTCGATCATCGGTCGCCGCGGGTTCCGGCCGACGCGCCTGAGCGAACCGGAGCACGGAGGTCTCGCGAACGAGCACGTCGAGCTGGTCAGGTCGCTCGGGTCAGCGCGTCCACGAGCTTCCTGACCAGGCCCTCGACGGTGTAGGTATCGGCGACGAGCGGCTGGCGAACGCCGAGCTCGATGGCGGCCCGCGCCGTCACCGGACCGATCGTCACGACCGTCGTCGTGTTGAGCAGATCGGCCGCCTGCTCGTGACCGATGAGCGACGCGAAGCGCTGGACGGCGGTCGGGTTCGTGAACGTGACGGCGTCGACGGTGCCGTCGAGCAACATTGCGTAGAGCGCCTGCGCGGCCGGCGAATCGGCGGGCGCCGGCTCGGTGCGGTACGCCACGAGATCGGTCACGGCAGCGCCGCGGGCCGAGAGATCCTCGCCGAGCGTGCTGCGCAGATGATCCGGCCGCACGATCAGCACGCGCGTCGCCGACAGCGAGCCGTTCGTGCCGATCGCGTCGGCGATGCTCTCGCCGCCAGATTCCGGCAGCGTGACGTCGGGCTTGATGCCGGCCGCCAGCAGCCGCTCGGCGGTGGACGCGCCGACGGCGCAGACGGCCGCGCGGCCGAGCGCGCGCACGTCCCGCGGGCCTCGCGCGAGCGCCGTCATGAATCGCGCGACGGCGTTGGCCGACTGGAAGATCAGCCAGCGATAGTCGTCGACCGACGAGAGCGCGCGATCGATGGCCTCGGGATCCTCCGGCGGCGCGAGCCTGAACGTCGGCGCCTGCACGACCTGCGCGCCGAGCGACTCGAGCATGTCGACGAGCTCGCGCGCCTGCTCCTGCGACCGCGTGATCACGATCCGCCGGCCGAACAGCGGCCGCTCGTCGTACCACCGCAGGTACTCGCGCAGCCGCGTCACCTCGCCCACGACGAGCAGCGCGGCGCCGGGCGGCGGCTCGACGCTCGTGGCCGCCAGCAGCCCGCCGATCGTGCCGGCCACGGTCTGCTGCGCGGGCTGCGTGCCGTGGAACACGAGCGCGGCCCCGCCGTCGGCCGGGGCGCCGTGATCGACGAGCGCCTGCAGCATCGCGGGAACGAGCGAGCCGGCCGCCAGGCACGCCCACGTCCCCTGCAATTCGGCGAGCGCCGGCCAGTCCACGTCCGGCAGGCGTCCGAGCCCGTCTTCCGATCCGCGGATCAGCACGAGCGTGTCCCCGGCTTCCGGGTACGTGAGCGGGATGCCGGAGTAGGCGGCCGTACCGACGGCTGCCGGAACGCCCGGCACGATCTCGAACGGCACCTGCTGCTCGTGGAGGAAGAGCGCTTCTTTGGCGCCGCTGTCGAACACGTACGGGTCGCCCCACTTCAGCCGGGCGACGACGTGGCCGTCGCGGGCCTTCTCGGCGACGAGCATCGAAAGCGCGTCCTGCGCCGTCTCCCGCTCGGCCGGCGCGCCGGCGAGAATCCGCTCGGCATCCGGCCGTGCCCAGCGGAGCGCCGGCTCCGCCGCGCGATCGTAGACGACGACGTCCGCTTCGGCGAGCAGTTGAACGCCGCGGGCCGTGACGAGCCGCGGGTCGCCAGGGCCGGCGCCGATGATGAAGACGCGCCCGCGCGGCGTCACTGGGCTCTGCCCGGGCCGAAGTAGCCGGCGCGCGCGCGGACGACCGTCTCGGGACGCGTGACGCGCACGGCGATCTGCCGCCACGCGCCGTCGCGTTTCAGGTTCTTCGTGTTGTAGCCCAGGAAGTACTGGTTGGCCAGCTCGTCGGCGACCTGCAAGTACACCTCCGGCAACTGCCGGACGTCGTCGACGAAGAAGACCCGGCCGCCGGTCATCTGCGCGAACGTCCGCAGCGCGAAATCGCCCTGGTTGAAGCGGCGGACGCCCGGCGTCGTCTCCTTCTCCCGCAGACCGATGGCGTAGATCATGACGCCAGATTCTTTCACGGCATCGGCCACGTCGTCGTACGTCTTGAGGCTGGTGTTGTCCTCGCCGTCCGAGAGCAGGATGATCGCCTGCCGCCGCAGGTCATCCGGCGATTGGCTTTTCACCCGGCGCAGCTCTGCCAGCGCGACGTAGACGGCCGTGTAGAGCGCCGTCGATCCGCCGGTTCTGATCGAGCGGATCGCGCGTTCGAGCGCCTGCGCGTCGTTCGTGAACGGCTGGCGGATGCGGATGTCGCTGCTGAAGTCGATGATCTGCGCGACGTCGTGCGGCCGGAGCGTGCGCGCGAAGCCCACGGCTGCCTGCTGCGCCACCGTGAGCTTCTCGTCCATGCTCACGCTCGAGTCGACGAGCAGCGACAGCGCGATCGGCTGC
The DNA here is from genome assembly GCA_020853395.1 of Acidobacteriota bacterium. Classification (NCBI taxonomy): domain Bacteria; kingdom Pseudomonadati; phylum Acidobacteriota; species Acidobacteriota bacterium. Next base: position 50,070 of record JADYYY010000004.1, on the reverse strand, counting down.
GGCTCGCGCGAGAAGACGGAGATCTCCTGCGGGACGCCGTCCTCGAAGACCTGGAAGTCGTCCTGGCGGAGGTCGGTGATCAGCCGGTTGCGCGCGTCGGTGACCGTCACGGGCAGCAGCACCGAGTCGATGCCGGTCCGGAAGACCTGCGCATCCGGCTCGGCGCACAGGGCCGTCAGCAGGACGAGCGTCGACACGAGCGCGCGCGGCGGCGCCGTCATGGTGCGGGCCATCGCGGCGCCGAGAGGCGCAGCGCCTTGTTGCGGCTCTCGACGGCGAGCCGCGTCGGCGGAATCAGGGACTCGGGGCGCCCGTAGGTGACGTCGTACCGCCCGAGCATCGCCGCCGACAGCGTCGCGAACGCCGACTCGAGCGCCTGGCCCGAGAGGATTGGCACGTTGAGCCCGCCGCTCCAGCCGGTGACATCGCTCACGACCCGCGCGCGCTCCTGCTCCGCCGTGCCGTCGTCGGTGCCGGTGCGCTGCAACTGGATCGTCCAGAGCGACGCGCCGGCGTCGCGCAGCGCGTTGGCGACGTCGGTGTGCCGCTGGTTGCTGAACACGGGGCTGCCGTCCATCACGAACGCGACGATCGCGGGCTGCACCGCGCCGAGCTTGCGCAGGGCCTGGGCGCTCTCGGCGATCGCGTCGAAGAGATAGGCGCCGCCGCCGGGCCGCGGGATGACGCGCTGAATCGCCCGCTCGAGGGCGGCGTCGCTGCTCGTGTAGGGCAAGAGCGAGGTCGGCCGCTCGGCGTAGGTGATGATGCTGATGGCCGGCGGCGAGGGCTGGCCGGTGAGCCCGAACGCGAACGCCTTGAGGGCCGCCCGCAGGTTCGTCAGCACCGGCTGCACGCCGGCGGTGTCGTCCACGAGGAGCGCGACGTGGGTCGGCGGCGGGGCGGGCGCCACGCGCAAAACTTCCCGCGCGACGCCGTCCTCGCGGATCGTGAAGTCGGCGGGGGAGAGCCCGGACACCGGCTGATTCTTGCCGTCGGTGACGCGCACGAACACGTGGCGTTCGACGGTCGCACGCTGGACGGCCGGACCCGCGGCCCGCGGCGCGGCCAGCGCGGCCAGGATCAGGACGGTGGTCATCGTCGTCGTTGGACGCATCACGGGTCTCCGTGGGGGCTTCGGGCAGTATAGCGGTCAAGCGCGATGGCTGTGGGGTTCGCGGGGGCGGACGCGGCCGGCAGGGCGTTTTGTGGTATACGTGTACGGCTCTAGCGGTCGCCGCGAGGCCTGATGAAGGCGAGGCCTGGATGAAGGAAGATCGCCGCAATCGCTCGCTGGCCCGATCCATGCGGATGTTCCAGCGAAGCCTGGAACGGGCCGGGCCGGCCGCCGCCGCGAGCTACTCGCTCATTGGCGCCATCCTGCTCTTCGGAGCCATCGGGTACGGCATCGACCGGTGGCGTGGCTCCGCGCCGTGGGGCTTGGCCGGGGGTCTGGCGTTAGGGCTCGTGATCGGGTTCTATCAGTTGGCCAAGGCTGTCTGGAAACCGCGATGAAGTGGCTGTGGGCGACGACGGTCGTGTGCCTGGGGATCTGGGCGGCGGCGAGGGCTGCGAGCCCGGGCGTTGCGCCGGCCGTGTTCTTCGGCATGCTCGGACCGCTCGTGGCGGTCGCGGTGACGTGGGTGCTGGTCGAGCGTGCGGCACGGGTGAACCCGGCCGCGACGACCGGCGTCATGATGACGGCCTTCGCCGCGAAGATGGTGTTCTTCGCCGGCTACGTCGTCGCGGTCGTGCTGCTGGCCGGCGTCGATCGCACCGTCTTCGGCCTGAGCTTCGCCGGCTACTTCATCGGCCTGTACGCGATCGAGGCCGTCATGCTGCGCCGGCTCATGGCGCGCATGGCCTGACGCGGCAGGCGACCGCTTCCAAGGAGTTCGATGTTCGAGCAGGGCCACGTCCCGGAACCGCAGACGGCTGCCGAGGGGTTCAACGCCGGTGAGGTCATCATCGGCCACGTCTCCAACAGCTCTCGCGAGCACCCGCTCATCCATCTGCCGACGATCTTCGGCATCGACATGTCGGTGACGAAGCACGTGTTCATGTTGTGGCTGGTGGCGGCCGCGCTCTTCCTGATCGTGACGGCGATCGTGCGCCGTTACGTGCGGCAGGAGCGTCTCGTGCCCACCGGCGCGGCCAACGTGCTCGAGCTCGTCGTCGAGTTCATCCGCGACGGCGTCGTCCGGCCGAACGTCGGCGGCAAGTGGACCGAGGCGTGGACGCCGTTCTTGCTGACGATGTTCCTGTTCATCCTCGGCGCGAACCTGATCGGGCTGATTCCCATCTTCGACGTGATCGGGCTCGTCGATCACTACGTGCTGCACACGGCCGAAGGCTCGTTCGTCAAGCGCCTGATCCACGGCAGCTCGACCGCGACGGGCAACTTCAACGTCACGGCCGGCCTCGCGGTGGTCACGTTCTTCGCGATCATCCTGGCCGGGACGCGCGTCCACGGGTTCGTGAAGCACTGGGCGAACCTCGTGCCGCACGGGTTGCCGAAGCCGCTGTACGTCCTGCTGATTCCGATGGAGATCATCGGCATGCTCGTGCGGCCGTTCGCGCTCACGATGCGACTCGCCGCGAACATGACGGGCGGCCACATCGCGATTCTCGCGATCATGTCGTTCGTGTTCATCTTCGCCGAGTCGCTCGGCGCCACGCCGGCCATCGGCATCGGCCTGGGCTTCTCGCTGCCGCTGTCGGTCGGCGTCTCGGGGCTCGAGATCATCGTCGTCCTCGTGCAGGCGTACGTCTTCACCTTGCTGTCGGCCGTGTTCATCGGCATGGCCATTCACGCGCATCACTAAACGGTTCGTTTACCTCAGGGGGATTGAATGCTGGATGTGTTGGTACTCGCGCAGGAATCCGCGGCGGCGACTGCGAACTTGAGCTTGGGCTATGCGGGCGCCGGTCTCGGTCTTGGGCTCGCGGTCATCGGCGCCGGGCTGGGCATCGGACGGCTCGCGGCCGGCGTTGCCGAGGGCGTGGCGCGGCAGCCGAGCGCGGCGGGTCAGATCAGCGGCGCAACGAACCTGCCGCTCTTCCTGCTCGAAGGCGTCGCGATCCTCGCCGAGGTGTTTTGTCTGCTGATCGTGTTGAAGTAGCAGCGGCTCAGGGCCTGAGGCTCACGGCTTGCGGTGAGGCGCACGGTGTCCATCGGGCGGAAGCCCTGCGGCCCCCGAGCCTCGAGCCATGAGCCGTACGCCGTAAACCGTAAGTGAAACGCGTTCGTTGAGGACCCACTGACGTGAACAACCCGCTGGTACAGCCGGATCCCGGCCTGTTCATCTGGACCATCCTGACGTTCCTGGTCCTCGTGGCGCTCTTGGCGAAGTTCGCCTGGCGGCCGCTGCTCGCCGCGCTGGACCGGCGGCATCAGCTCATCGCGAAGTCGGTCGAGGACGCCGAACGGGCCCGCCAGGAGCTCGAGCGCGTCCGGCAGGACGCCGCGAAGCTGCTCGCCGACGCGAGGATCGAAGGCGAATCGATCGTGGCCCGCAGCCGCACCGCGGCCGAACGGCTCGGCGAAGAGATGCGGCAGAAGGCGGCCGCCGAGGCAGCCGGCATCCTCACCAAGGCCGAACGCGAAATCCAGCTCGAGACGTCGCGCGCGATCGAACAGGTCCGCCGCGAGGCGGTGGAGCTGTCCGTGGAGATCGCGTCCAAGATCCTCCATCGCGCGGTGACGCCCGAGGACAACCGCGCGCTCATCGAAGACACCATCAAGCAGATCGGTGGCACCCGCCACTGACGTCACAGGCTCGCCGCAAGAGTGCCCACGGGGCGCAGCCCTCGGATCCGCGATGAACGAGTGGCGGCGAGCGACCCGGCGGCGCGGCGCGGGGCCTGTGGGGTCCCCGCAAGCGACGCCGTGGGGGTGTCCGCGGGGCGAAGCCCCTCGGATCTGAAATGACCGCGCTCCTCGTCCTGATGGTCGTGATTTGGGGCGTCAACTACAGCGTCCTCAAGCGCGCGTTCCTCGAAATTCCTCCGCCCGTGTTCGCCACGCTTCGGCTGGCGATCGCGTCATCGGTCTACCTGGCGATGATCGCGCTCGCGCGGCGTCGCACGCCTGGCGGCGCGACGACCGGGCTCGCCGCCATCTTCTACACGCCGCACAAGGTCACGGCGCAGGATCGCCGCGACCTCGTGTGGCTCGGCTTCTCCGGCCACTGCCTGTATCAACTGTTCTTCGTCGGCGGGCTGGCGAGGACGACGGCGTCGAACGGCGCGCTGATCTTCGGCACCACGCCGGCGGTCGTCGCGCTGGCCTCGGCGATCATGGGGCACGAGCGCGTCGGCCTCGTGCACTGGCTGGGCGCCGCGCTCTCGGCCGTCGGCATCTACTTCGTCGTCGGCCACGGCGCGTCGCTCGGATCGAGCACGCTCGCCGGCGATCTCATGATCGGGGCCGGCGTCGTCTGCTGGGCGGCCTACACGATCGGGGGCATCCGCCTGATGGCACGCCACTCACCGCTCTTCGTCACCGGCGTGTCGATGGCGATCGGCACGGTGCCGTACGCGCTCATCTCCCTGCCGGACTTCGCGGACGTCCAGTGGGGCGCGCTGAGCGGGGCGGTCTGGGGTGCGTTGCTCTTCGCGTCGCTCGGCGCGTTCTGCTTCTGCTATCTCGTGTGGTACGCAGGCGTGCAGCGCCTCGGGCCGTCGTACACGGCGATGTACTCGAACGCGATCCCGCTCGTGGCGATGCTCGTGGCCGCCGTCTGGCTCGGCGAGCCGCTCACGGTCCTCAAGATCGTGGGCGCCGCGCTGGTCGTCGGCGGCGTGGTGCTGACGCGGCTGCAGCGATCGTGAGTCTCGGGATTCGGACCGCGCTCATCCCAACTCCCGCCATCGCAGGTGCGTGAGGGCGACGGCCACGCCGATCGCCGCGACGCTGACGATCGACAGCGCCATGAACCGCGCGTAGAGCGCGCGGCCCATCAGGTCGAAGATCGTGAGGCCCATCAGCGCGAGCGATGCGGCCGTGGCGATGCGCCATTCGGGGCCGACCTCCTCCCAGCGGTCCAGCAGGCAGACGACCGCGGGCGTGCCGAGCAAGAGCACGTAGTCCCAGCCCTGGGGCGAGAGCAGCGGCACCACGAGCATGAGCATCGCGAACTCGAGGTAGTCGGGGTTCGTGATTTGCCGGCGCCGGACCCACACGACGGCCACGAGCCCGAGCACGACGCCGATCGTCACGGTCGTGAGCGCCGTGGCAATCTGGCCGATGCCGAGCCACTTGGCCCACATCGCGGCGAGCGAGACGTTGTCGGCGCCGAGCAGGTTGTTCTCGGTCGTCCCCGTCACGGCCTGGAACCAGTCGGCGAGGAGCTGGATGTTGCCGCCCCAGCCGTAGAACAGCGCCGGCAGCAGCAGGCCCGCGACGAGGACGACGACGGCGGCGAGAACGGAGGCGGCACCATAGGTGAACGCGAGCCAGGGCAGCAGGAGGAGCGCGTACGGCTTGACGAACGCCGCCAGCCCCATCAGCACGCCGGCCGCCCGCGGCGCGTCGATCTGCACGGCCAGCAGCGCGCCGACGAGCAGCGTGCCGAGCAGGATGTTCGTCTGGCCGAGCATCAGCTCGTGGGCGTAGAACTTGGCCATGAACAGCACGGTGAGCCAGAGGAGGACCTTCTCGGACCGGCGGCGCTCGGGGAGGGCGCGCACGGACCAGCGCAGGAACGCGGACAGCAGCCCGGCGGAGAGCGCGAACCAGATGACCTTGGCGGCTTCGTGGTCGACCACGGCGAAGGGCGCCATCGCGAGGGCGAAGGCCGGCAGGTACTTGAACTGGTAGTGGCCGTCGCTCGCGCGGTACAGCGGCTCGCCGGTCAACGCGCGCTCGGCCGCCGTGCGATAGACCTCGAAGTCCACCATCTCGCGCTGGATCCTGGTGCTGTAGAGGAGCGCTGCCAGCCCGAGAAACGCGAGCGGCCAGACGAGCGGCTTGAGCCAACTGGGCACGATAGACCGATTCTGTCCGATTCGGGCCGGCGAGCGAAACGGCGCTGGGCGATCTGCCGAGGTTCCGCGCCTGAACGACGGCCGGGACACGAGCCAGACTCGTTCTTCGCGTCTATGCCGGTGAGGTCGAGCGCAACGGCGTGCTGATTCGATCCGTCCTGAGCGGTGCACGAATGCCGGCTTTCAATACGCTCTACCTGATGTTCGTCCAGCAGGTTGTCGCACCTGGCGCCGGGAAGCCAATTCCAGGCGTCTTTCGTCTCTTCAACGGCGCGATTTTCGAACGGACCGATGGGCGTTTGTCTGCGCTGGCGTTCAACGGCTTCGGTGCGTTTCGCGGGATGACGGACCGCTACGCGGACGTCGTGGTCGAAGCCCGGCTGTCGATCATCGACTCGCGCGTCACGGCCGACGGAACGGACGTCGTCACTGACTACAACATCGTGCCGCTCGAGATCCTGGCCGGTGACCTGAAGAGGGAAGGGCCTCCAGGAGACATCGTGCCTTTCATGCTCAGAATAGCGGTGGCGAGGTCGTCGTCGACGGGATCACGGTGAAGGAAATCAATCCGCACATCCAACTGGCCGCAAACGACCGATCGCACTACATCCTGTTTCTGAAGAGAGAAGTCGTCGATCGTCGAGAGCCAGGCGTCTACCGTGTCGTAAACCTTGGTCTGTTCAACGTGTCCGGGCCAGCCGTCACGCCAGGAGTCGGCGATGCGTCTGCAGTCTACAGGCAGTTTCCGAAAGACCACGGCGCGCTCGTTCGGCGAATCGCGGGGCGCGCCAAACAGTAGTTCCGAGGTCTGACATGAGATGCGCAACTCTCAGCCTACTGCTGTGCCTGTCGCTTGCGTGGCCCGTCGTCGGTCAAAGCAGTTCGCGACCAACGATCTCACGCCAGATCGAATCGTCGCCTCCACGTCCTGGTCAACCCCTCATGTTGGTGAGGCTGATTGAGACCATGCCGATGTCGCTCGACGACATGACACGGCGGTCGACCGCAGTCGTGGAGGGCATACTGAGCAACGCACGGACCTATATCGATGAATCCGACACCGACGTTCTGACGGACTTCGAGATCATCCCGATGCGGGTTCTTGCCGGGTCGCTGACGCCGGTGCAGGTAGCCGCCGGGGCAAGAGCCACGGTCGTCCTTCGCGTGAACGCGGGCGAGGTCGAACGCAATGGCGTGCGGATTCATTCAGGACTGGCCGGCCTGGAGATGCCGATCGTCAACACGACGTACGTGATGTTCCTCCAACCGGCGACCTCGGACGGCGCCAAGCCCGTGCCAGGTGTCTATCGGTTGTTCAACGGCGCCATCTTCGAACGTGCAGGTGACCGACTTGTCCCCTTGGCACAGGGTGGATTCGGTGCGTTTCGCGGGATGACGGACCGCTACGCGGACGTCGCGGCGAAGATCGCGGCCGCCCGCGCGACGATGGGCCCGCAGACGAATCCTCCTGGACGGTGAAAACGCGCTATCTCGGTCGAAGCCGGATCGAGAGCGCGCGGACGTGTCACGCGGTCACGAGCGTGTCCGCGTCGCGCATCGCCGGCACGGTGGACGGCACGCTGCCACCCTATCCCGGAAGCCCAGCGACGGGCGTCAGCGGCACATTCGATCTGCCCTTCGACCATCGCACGCTCTGCGGCTGACCGGACGCGCGGCCGTGCCGTGCGGCCGCGTACGATCGCACCCGAGCACCGATCCACCGCCGACTGCCTTCAGCGGTACGTCGACGCCGACGCAATCGCGGCACGGCCCTGAATCCGAACGGACCCTCGAGGCGTACCGCACGGCGATGACGCGCGACTCCCGCTTGGCTGACGTTGGCGCACGATCTGCACCCAGCCCGAGCTATGTCCGGTGACCTGAACAAGCTCTACGAACACATCGACGACATCGAGATCGCCATGATGACGACGCGGCGGCTCGATGGTCACCTGCAGTCGCGGGCGATGGCCACGCAGAAGCGTGCGGCCGGCGCGGATCTCTGGTTCGTCACGCTCGACGGCACGCCGAAGGTGCGCGACCTCCTGGCGGACCCGCACGTGAACCTCGCGTACTACAAGGATCGGACGCGCGAGTGGATCTCGGTGTCGGGCCTCGCGGCGCTGACGCGAGACCGCGCGAAGATTCACGAGCTGTACGCGCCGGAATGGGCCGCATGGTTCCCGAAGGAGGGCGACCCTCGCGACGGCACGAAGGACGACCCGCGCATGGTGCTCATCGGGGTCACGATTCACGCCGCCGCGTTTCTCGAGATGAACGAGCCGCAGCCGGTGGTGCTGTTCGAGCTCGTGAAGGGTTGGCTGACCGGGAACACGCCCGACGTCGGGCAGATGCACCACGTGACTCCGCCCCGCCCGACGTGATCGCGCCGACCCCGCGGCGTCCGCGCCTACGACAGGTGAGGCACGTCGATGCCCAGCGCGGTGGCGAGATCGATCTGATGCTCCATCTCCTGGCGCAGGATCTCGCGGAGGTCCTCGGCGATGCCGAACTCGCCCAACGCTTCGGCCTGTTGAAGCCGCTTACGGTACTCCCGCACGGTCTCCGTCTCGTTCTCGAGGTCGGCGCGGAGCATCTCTTCAGCCTTCTCGGTGACCTTCACCGGCTTCGGCTTGGCCACCGGCGTGCCGCCGAGGTAGTCGATGTGTTTGGCCACCTTGAGCGCGTGACTCAGCTCCTCCGAGGCGTGTTTCTGGAGCTCCTCGGCGATGGCCATGTACGCCGCGCCCTTGAGCATCTGCGAGTACACGATGTAGGCGATGATCGCCTGGTACTCCCTCGCCAGATCTTCGTTCAGCCCGTCGATCAGGGCCGCTCGCGCCTTCGTGGTGTCGGTTGCCGTCATCGCATCCTCTCGCTGGGGCTCTCCACAGCCTCCTTCAGCCGCTGCCGATAGTCAATGCCGAGCGTCGAGCGCGGGTCCTGTCGTCGGACAGCCCCACGTGGTGCTTGGTACCACGCGCGTGATCACAGGCGTCGCCTGCACGCCACGCGGGGCGGCCCCGTCCGGCGCCACCCTCGCCGCGGGAGTGTTGAAACGCATCCAAGCCGTAAGCCAGCCATGTGCACCACGCGGATCGCCGTCTCGATCGCCCGATTCTGTCGCCGGATCGGCCGCCGCGCGCGCCAGATCGCCGGCAACGGGCCACCGATCAGCGGCGATCGCGATCGGATCGCGCGCAACTGGAGCGGCAGCATGGCGATCGGGATCCCGATCATCGGATCGCGTGACCCGATCGCGCGAATCGGCGACCGACGCCCGCCTTTCCTTCGCCTCATCAGCGCCCTCGGCAGCGCCGGTGAAGTGTCACGGCGTCAAGACGTTGCGGTGCGCGGGTTCGCGATGGCGATGATCGACTGCCCCGATGCCGAATCGCGGATGGGTGGCAACGCCGCCGCGGTCACCTGAACGCCGGATCAAGGCACGTGGACAGGCTCCCAGCCTCGCACGCACGCGCGCGGGCGTTGGGTGGACGCGCTGCGGATGTCGTACGGACGCGAGATCGAGTCGAGTGAACCGCCCGTCGGTCTCTTGTCGTGTGGCAGCGAAACTCGTACGTGTCCGCCGCCGGTTTCGTACGTCACGAGATCGAAGGGTCACGCTCGCCCGACCTCGACGCTGACAGCCTGCCGACCATCGGGCTCACGGTGCTGGAGGCCCTGGGCCTGCTCGGTTTGATTCACACGCCGCGACTTCTCCCGGTCCCGGACAGCTTGCCGCCATCCGCTCACTCTGACGGCGACACAGCGCCAGCCGCTCGAGAGGGAAACGCACCCACGCAAGGCGGGCAGTCTCCCTGGCGAATGGGACAAGTCCGTGCCGGCGAAGACTGCGCGCCTTGGTACGCGTTGGGCGCACCCTTGCGTCTAGAACATATATGTGGTACTCGTCGTGCACAAACAAGAGATATATGTTCCTTCAACGGGGCGCTCTCATGCCCACCTTCATGCGTTGGCTGGCTGTACTGGTCATCGCGCTCACCCTCCCGTCGCCAGTTCAGGCAACGCCGTTGGTCCTGGACTTCGAGGGCCTGGGCGAGTTCGACGCCGTGACGACGCAGTTCCCAGGACTGACGTTCTCCAACGCCACCGTCCTGACCGCGGGCAGCTCCCTCAACGAGCAGGACTTTCCGCCCAAGTCCGGCGTGAATGCCGTGTTGGACGACGGAGGTCCCCTCACGATCGCGTTCAACACGCCCATTGCGGCCTTCGGCGGCTACTTCAACTACATCGCGCAGTTGACGCTGGTCGCGTTCGACAGCGCCAACAACCCGCTGGGCTCGGTGACTTCCGCCTTCTCGGCCAACGGCCTGGAGTCTGGCGAGCCTGGCAGCGCGCCCAATGAGCTGCTGCAACTCTCGTCGCTCCTGGGCATCGCATCGGTCGTCATCACCGGGGATCCGGCTGGCGGGTCCTTCTTCATCGACGACGCCACGATCACCCCGTTCGACGCACCGACGCCGACTCCGGTGCCCGAACCGAGTTCTCTACTGTTGGTCCTTGGCGGTGCCTCAGCACTCCTGGCGCGACGCCGCAGGGGAGCCGCAAGCCAGCCTCTGGACTGACCACATCAAACTTATGAAGAAAGCTCTCGTTTCGGCAGGTCTCGTCGGGGTCGTCCTCGCGGCCGGGGCCGTGGCGTGGCTTCAGGCCGCCGCTCCCCAGATCGATGCGGTGAGCGTCAACCCCGCGTACATCGTCATCAACACGCCGACCACGGTCGTGTTCACGGCGAAGATCACGGACCCGTCGCTACAACCGACTGGTCTGAACCTTCTCCAGACCGATGCCGGCGGCAAGACCCTGAGCACGGTGGGGGTCATGAACGACACGGGAACGAACGGCGACGCCGTCGCCGGCGACAAGATCTTCAGCCGCAGCGTGTCGCTCAACCAGGCTGGAGTGGGGCAGCTGTACTACAGAGTCTCCGCGCCGTTCAAAGGGGTCCTGGCCAGGACGTTGTCGCCGGTGATGACGGTCACGGTCGACCCCGTGAAGCTCCCGCCGGATCCTGGGGAGGCTGGAAAGCAGACGCTCGAGGGGATTGATTCGGACGAAGACGGTGTTCGAGATGATATTCAGCGATTCATCATCATCAACTACCCAGATCGCACTCAGCAGAACGGTCTCACGCAGTTCGTACAGTCTCTGCAGTCCCTAGTCGTCGAAGCGGGACAGCCACAACGGACCGCTCTCCATTGGCTAGCTGTCATGGACGCTGAGGAGTGTCTGATCGATCGATTCGGCACGAGGGATTTCAGAGTCCCGCGTGAACTAGTTCTCGCGCGCCTTCTGAACACAGAGGCTCGTAATTCGGCTTATATGACGGCGAACAGGTATCCGCCGCCAGCACCTGATACTACCGACACCATCCCACCGAGATTCTCAACCTGCCGAACCTATTGAACTCGGCACAGCGCGGAGGACGTGTGACAGCCAGCACTAGGCGCACCTTGCTCGTTATGGCCTCGCTGCTCCTCGGCGCCGTACGCCTTGCAGTTGCCGAGCCCTGCGGTCCACCGAGGGCAGGTGTTCTCTTGATCAACGGCATCATGACGAACTGGCACGACCTCGATACCAATCGCCGTCAACTGAGGAAGCAACTCGCAGAAGTCCTGGGCTGTGAGGTGGTAGTTCTTCCTGGCCACAACACGACGGCTGATCTCGTTGCTGATCTCGACGAGTCCGTGAAGCAGAAACTGCGCGAGGAGGGGTACCCAGTAATTGATCCCGCTGATTTCAGGTTGCTGGTGAGGCTGGGCGTGGACTATGTCTCAGGCAATTACGTGGACCTCGGCGTCAGGGCGACGAAGTTCTTTGCAGATGAACTCGCCAAAAACTGGGTGGAACTCGAGGGCGCCAGAACAGATCAACAGCAAATTGATCTTGACACGATGGTTCAGCAAGCACTCACCATGATGGTTGCTGGACTCCGAGTCGTAGTCGTCGGTCACTCGCAAGGCAACTTTTTTGCCAACGAGGTGTACGACGCAATCGTGCGAACGGGGCCTGGGTTAGCCGCGAAGATGGAAGTCGTTGGCCTTGCGACTCCCTCGAGTCGAGTTGCCGGCCGGTCCGGCAACCCGGTGGAGTACACCACGCTCAACGCGGATCCTATTCACCACGTTGTGTTCAACGCGCTTGATCCAACAACGAGCGCTCCGACTTGCGAAGCGACTACGCTTCCTGGGAGTATTCATTGCCACTTTCTTGAGACTTACCTTGCGAAGGACGAGCCATGGCGAAGGTTGTTGTTTCACCTGCTGGCCGGAACAAGACGCGCCGCAGTAGACGACACCTACTCCGTGGGGGCAGATCAGACATTTGTAGCTCCGACCGGAACACTTCTTCTGAATGATAGGGTTCCGCTACCGGCGAGTTCAGTCTCATTCCTCAACGCACCGTCCTTCATTCAAAACACGGGAGATGGCGGATTCAGGGTACATGCAAGCAGTCAAAATATCGGCCGAACGCAGTTTGAGTACATCTACACGACAATAGCCGGGCAGAGCAATCAGGCTACGGTTACTGTTGATGTCGTCGGCACTCCGCCGCCCGAACCGGTTGAGAATCTGGCGCCCATTGCTCATTTCGTCGCCAGTCATGAAACTGCGACCGTGGCAAATGGTCAGACGCTGAACGTGATCACGGATCGGACGACTGGTGAGGCGCGCGTCACCTTCACCGACCAGTCGTCAGATCCTGACGGCGATTCGATCGCATCGCGCACGTGGACCGCTGATACGCCCTGCACGCCGGGCGGTACGCCGCCGTGCCTTCTGGCGAGCGGCGCCGCCACCTTCACCTGGGGCTTCCGCGCGGGAACCTACGACATCACGTTGCGCGTGACCGATGGACACGGCGGAGAAGACACCGCCACGGCGCGGATTGAGGTGACGGCTGCCGACCCGGGAGCGCGTGTCTGGCCGATGAACGGCCACGACGCCCGCCGCACGAGTCGCAGCGGGTCCGCTGGGCCGGCCACGCGGCCCACGAGCCCCCACTGGGTGTTTCCGACAGCGGAACCCGTGGTCGGAGGGCTCTCCGTCTCGGCGGAAGGTCGACTGTATTTCGCAAGCGACAAGTTCTACGCGCTCGGGAGCGACGGCCAGGTGTTCGCGCAAGCGCCTGTAGCGGCCGTCTCCGGGAAGGCCCAGCCGGTCGTGACGTCCGCGGCCATCGACGACGTCAACGGGTTCGTCTATTTCGGGACCTACAGCCCGGGCGGTGGGTGGGATCTACTGCGATTCAACAAGGATCTGTCGGCTCCGATCGTGTTGGAGCATGGAGACCAGCAAGACGGCCAGCCGAGCGATGTCATCGTCGACGATCAAGGTGGCGTGTTCTTCTTCGTCAATCACCGATCGGGAGCCGTGGCCTATGCGCTCGGTTCGCATTCCTGGACGTCGACGGTGTGCACCACGCGGTGGGCAGGTGCGCCGGCCATCGGCGCTGACGGTCACGTCTACGGCGCCTGTCCTGGCGTTGGGAACCTGAAACTCGACCGAACGACCGGCGTCGAATTGGCACGTGGTACCGCCAGTGGTACGGAGCTGATGATCGACGACACCGCCCATCTCTGGGGCGGGTTCCAGCAGTTCACCGGCGTCATCTTCATTGGCGGATTTTCGAGTTGGAATCCGGATCTGACGTTGGCGAGCGACTCGTGCTGCGGGGAGTACACCACGGGCCGAGCGAGCCTGTTTCCGGACGGCACTTCCACGGTCCGCACCGGGTACGCGTTTCAGGACGATCGGATTCTGGCCGCCAGAGGCACCGATGTCTGGAGCATGCAGGTGGCCCGCCCCGGCATCTTCACCACCGATCCATCCGTGGACGCCTCAGGTCGGGTGTTCGTCGGCGCGAACGCTGGACTGTACGTTCTCAGGCAAGTTGATGGCACTGTCGATTGGACTTTTGCCACGCCGTTTCCGGTGACCGGCCAGCCGGTCATCGCCGACGGCGCCGTGTACTTCGCCACGACGAACGGAAGCGTCTACAAACTGCGCCAGCAGGCGGGGCCCCAACCGACGGGGCCGACCATCACGGCTGTCGAGCCGCTGACCGTCTACGCGGGGCTGACGGACCAGTTGATCCGGCTCTCCGGCACCGGCTTCAGTTGCCCAGAACCAAGCGTGGCCACGGCATGCTCCAGCGTCGAGGTCTATCTGGACGGCAGTCTCCTCGCGACACTACAGGCGCCAGGGCAGGTTCAGTCAGTGGCGACGGCTTCGATGAAGCTCGCGGTGACCTTTGGAACCCCCGGCGTCTACAGCCTGGTCGCCGTAAACCCGGACGGGTCGAGGTCGGTGCCGTTCGACATCAGCGTTCAGACGTTCCAGCCGGCCGTAGCATCGAAGCCGTCAATCGTCGCCTTCGACGGCAACCTGGTACCCCAAGTGGCTGGGAGGGGCTTGGTCGGCTTGGTCAGTGACCGACACGGCAATCTCCTGACCCTGAAGATCGCTAGTCCCTGCGGTGACTCTGCCTGCCGTCTCTTCACGCTTCTGTCGCTGAGTCCCTACGGGTCCGTGAACTGGGAGGCGACCGAGGGAGAAACTGAGGGGGCGTCGGGGTTTGGGGGCGACTTCCAGGCGCCGCTGATCATCACGCCGGGGGCCGACGACGACGTATTCCTGCAGACCTCGCGCATTCACGTCGGCGGGTATCGGTCCGGCGCCATGTTCGGCAACTGGCCACAGGCGGCCGTCGGCGATCGGTTCACCGGCCGTCTGCTGGTGGACGAAACGACCGGGAACGTGTTCGTGACCACCGCGCCAGCGTTCCCCGGAGCCGAGTTCGGGGCAACGGTGTTCGATCGGAACGGGTCGCCGTCGCTGCTCCTACCCGGCACCGTCGGCACGTGGTATCGAGGCGCGGGTGGCCACCCCTATCTCGTCAACGGCCTGAGCCTCACCCGCTACGATCGCGAAACCTTGGCGCCCGCCTGTTCGAGCTCTCTGCCGGACTTCGTGCGGTTCAGTTCGACAGAAGGAATCTTCACCACCGACGGGACGACCATCTACAGGACCGACGCGAACTGCCAGACGACCGCGCTCGCGACGGTGGCCGGCGTGAGCTTCTCCATCTACACTGTCCATGGCGATCGACTCATCGGACTGTCCCGTCCCGACCTTTTCGGAACACCTGGAACCCTTACCGGAGTCAACCTGGTGAACGGCACGGTGTGGACGCAGGGGAGCCTCCAGTTCAACGGTGACTCAATCGGGAGCCAAGGCGATACGATCTACATGCTGGTCCTTGATCGGGCCGACGGACTGAAGCAGAAGGTTGCGATTCTGGACGCGCGCAGCGGTTCGATTCTCGCCAAGCTGAACACGTCCGGCTTCTGCGAGAACAATTGCCACCTCGAGGTAGCAGCGGACGGCCGAGTCTATCTGCAGGAGTCGGGCTCGTCCAAGGTCTTCCGCGTGCCGCGCGTCATCCATGCGGGCGGTCACACGAAGCTTGAGTTCTTCAACGTGGACGAAATGCAGACCTTGAGAGTCAACGGGCAGCTTCTCGCAGAAGAGACGGGCTCCCGAAGCTTCGAGTTGGCGACGCTGCTCCAACCCGGTCTGAATCTCGTCGAGGTCGAGGTCGTCAACGGAGCAGGTTCGTGGTCGTTCGGGTACAACCTGCGAGTTGATGGTCAGACTGCCGTCTCGGTCAGTTGTGGCCAGAGCGGAGGGGCCGGCTGTGACGGCGACAGCCAGAAACTCGGTACGGTGCTGCGCGAGTCGTTCCTGATCCTGAAGTGACGAGCGCCTCGCCCCAAGGAGGGCGCGTCCTGTAAGCGGCGGCACCGCGCGCCTGCTCAGGCGCGCGCGGAGGGCACGTGTCGAAGCTCTACTCGGCGCGCCTCGGACGCATGTTCGCGGCGAGCACGCGCTTGCGCAGCCGGATGTTCCCCGGCGTGATCTCGACGAGCTCGTCGTCGTTGATGAACTCGATCGCCTGTTCGAGCCCCATCTGGCGCGGCGGGATGAGGCGGATGGCCTCGTCGGCCGTCGACGCCCGCATGTTCGTCTGCTTCTTCTCCTTGGTGATGTTCACGTCGAGGTCGTTCGGCCGCGAGTTCTCGCCGGCGATCATCCCCTCGTAGACCTCGACCGCCGGCTCGATGAACATCTCGCCGCGTTCCTGCAGGTTGGCGATCGCATAGGCCGTGGCCTTGCCGGGCCGGTCGGCGACGAGCGCGCCGTTCGCCCGCGCGGGAATCGGGCCGTGCCACGGCTCCCAGCCGTGGAGCAGATGGTTCATGATGCCGGTGCCGCGCGTCTCGGTGAGGAAGAGCGCGCGGAAGCCGATGAGGCCGCGCGCCGGAATCCGGAACTCGAGCCGCACGCGCCCGCTCCCGTGGTTCACCATCCGCGTCATCATCCCGCGGCGCTGGCCGACCTGCGCGATCACGACGCCCTGGAACTCCTCGGCGACGTCGATGACGAGGTCCTCCACCGGCTCCATCCGCGCGCCGTCGATCTCCCGCGTCACGATCTCGGGCCGCGAGACCTGCAGCTCGTAGCCTTCGCGGCGCATCATCTCGATCAGAATCGACAGTTGCAGCTCGCCCCGCCCGAAGACCTTGAACTGCTCGGGCAGGTCGGTCGGCTCGACGCGGATGGAGACGTTGCCGACGAGCTCGCGATCCAGGCGGTCCTTGATCTGCCGCGACGTGACGAACCGGCCGTCGCGGCCCGCGAACGGCGACGTGTTCACGCCGAAGATCATCGACACGGTCGGCTCGTCGACCGCGATCGTCGGCAGCGGCACCGGCTGTTCGGCCTCGCTGATCGTTTCGCCGATCATGATGTCCTCGATGCCGGCGAGGCAGATGATGTCGCCGGCGGCCGCCGCGATCGCCTCGACGCGCTTCAGCCCCTCGAACGTGTACAGCTTCGTGACGGTGGTGCGCCTGACCGAGCCGTCCAGCTTGCAGACGCCGATCGGATCGCCGACCTTCACCGTGCCGTTGAAGATGCGGCCGATGGCGAGCCGGCCGAGATAGTCGCTCGCGTCGAGATTCGCGACGAGCACCTGGAGCGGCTTCGACGCCGAGCCGCGCGGCGGCGGCGTGTGCGTCAGGACGGCGTCGAAGAGCGGCCGCAGGTCGGCGCCAGGCTGCTCGAGGTCGGTCGTCGCAGTGCCGGCGCGGGCGTTCGTGAACAGCACCGGAAACTCGAGCTGGTCGACCGTGGCGTCGAGATCGATGAAGAGGTCGTACACCTCGTCGAGCACCGCCTTCGGGCGCGCATCGCCCCGATCGATCTTGTTGACGACGACGATGGGCGGGAGGCCGCGCTCGAGGGCCTTCCTCAGCACGAACCGCGTCTGCGGCAGCGGACCCTCGGACGCGTCCACGAGCAGCATCACGCCGTCCACCATCGAGAGCGTCCGTTCGACCTCACCGCCGAAGTCGGCGTGGCCCGGCGTGTCCACGATGTTGATGAGGTGCCCCTCGTAGTGGACGGCGGTGTTCTTCGCGAGGATCGTGATGCCGCGCTCGCGCTCGAGCTCGTTCGAGTCCATGACGCGCTCGTCGACGCGCTCGTTCGCGCGGAAGATCCCGCTCTGGTGGAGCAGGGCGTCCACGAGCGTGGTCTTGCCGTGGTCGACGTGCGCGATGATGGCGACGTTCCGGCGAAGCGGGTTGGCGACCTCCTGCGAGCTCGGGAGCGACGAAGACATCCGCTCAGTATAGCGAACGTCCGCGGCAGCCCGCCCGTGCCCGGTTTCGGCGCCCGGGCCTGACTGACTTCGGGACGCTCGTCCTGGGCGGCGGTTTCGCCGGCACGTTCGTGGGCTCGCCGCGCATCACGATCGATCTCGACGCCGCCTGTACGCGACCCGCCGACGATCTCCGCGGCTCGTGCGCGCGTGGGCGCCGCCCGTCCGCGCCATCGGCTATCATCGCGCGGACGACGGACGATGCGGCTGACGATCGCGCAGTTGAACTTCACGGTCGGGGCGTTCGACGCGAACTTCGAGCGCATGCGGTCGGCCATCGCGCGCGCCGAGGCCGATGGGTCGGATCTCGTCGTGTTCTCCGAGCTGGCCACCACCGGCTACCCGCCGCGCGACCTGCTGTGGCACCCACGGTTCGTCGACGCCAACCTGGACCTGCTCGACCGCGTGGCGCGCCTGTCGACGGGCCGGCTCGGCATCCTGATCGGGTTCGTCGATCGCAACACGTCCGCGGAAGGCAAGCCGCTGAGGAACGCGGTGGCCCTCTGCCAGTCCGGCCGCGTCGTCGCCCGCCGCTACAAGTCGCTGCTGCCGACCTACGACGTCTTCGACGAGGACCGCTACTTCGAGCCGGCCAGGGACGTGTCGCCGGTCGACGCCGGCCCATGGAAGCTGGGGCTCACGATCTGCGAGGACGTGTGGAACGACCGCGACGTGCTGCCGAGGCGCCTGTACCATCGCGACCCGGTCCGCGAGCTGGTCACGGGCGGCGCCGACGTGCTGGTCAACATCTCGGCGAGCCCGTTCACGCTCGACAAGGCGGGCGAGCGCCGGCGGCTGATCGAGCGTGACGCCGTGGAGCACGGACGCTTCTCGTTCTACGTCAACCAGGTCGGCGGCAACGACGATCTCGTGTTCGACGGCCGGTCGATCGGGTTCGGACCCGACGGCGCCGAGCTGCTGCGCGCGGCCGAGTTCGAGGAAGACATCGTCACGATCGACGTGCCGGTGGGGCAGCCGGCGGCCGCGGCCACGCCGGTCCTGCGGACCGTGTCGGCGTCGGAGCCAGAGGCGGCCTACCGTGCGCTCCGCCTCGGCCTCGGCGACTACGCGAGGAAGTGCGGCTTCTCGGGCGCGATCGTCGGCCTCTCCGGCGGCATCGACTCGGCCGTGACGGCCTGCCTCGCCGCCGAGGCGCTCGGGCCCGAGCGCGTGCTCGGCGTGGCGATGCCGTCCCGCTACTCGTCCGATCACAGCCGGCGCGACGCTGCCGAGCTGGCCGCTGCGCTGGGCATCGAGTTCATGGAGGTGCCGATCGACCCGATCTTCCAGGCGTACCTGAACGTGCTGGCACCCGTGCTGCCCGGCGGCTGCACGGGGCCGACCGAGGAGAACCTGCAGGCGCGGGTGCGCGGCGCCGTGCTGATGGCGTTCTCCAACCAGCGCGGCTGGCTCCTGCTCTCGACCGGCAACAAGTCCGAGCTGGCGGTCGGCTACTGCACGCTGTACGGCGACATGGCGGGCGGGCTGGCGGTGATCAGCGACGTGCCGAAGCTGCTCGTGTACCGGCTGGCGGACCACATCAACCGCCGCGGTGCCGTCATCCCGCAGTCGACCATCACCAAGCCGCCGAGCGCCGAGCTGCGACCCGACCAGAAGGACACCGACAGCCTGCCCCCGTACGACGTGCTCGATCCGATCATCGCGGCCTACGTCGAACAGCACCTCGACGCCGAGGCCATCGTCCGGCGGGGGTTCGACCGCGCGGTCGTCACGGACGTGATCCGCCGGATCGACGGCAGCGAGTACAAGCGCCGGCAGGCCGCGCCGGGCATCAAGATCTCCTCGAAGGCGTTCGGTACCGGACGGCGGTATCCGATCGCGGCCAACTACCGGTATTGAGACCGCGCGAGACGCGATTCGCGTCCGACCGTGCCGGCCGGACGACGGGGTCAGCGCGTGAAGCGAAAGGCGGCTTCGTAGATCACCGGCACGCGCCCGGTCGGCATCGCACCGGGCCGTGGCAGGTTGTGCTCGGCGAACGGCACGCCGGGGTCGAGCGCGAATCCGGCCCGGCCGAGCTCGTCCAGCAACTGCTCGCGCGTGAGGAAGCACTGCGGCGCGCCGGAGAACTGGGTGAAGACGAAGGGCTCGCCCGGCACCGGCGGCGCGTCGGGCGGCAGCGTGTTGCGCGAGAACGTGAACACGAACAGCCCGGCGGACGGGCGCGCCACGCGTGCGGCTTCCGCCACGGCACGCCGGAACTCGCCGCTCGACCGGGCGAGGTTCCAGATGCCGTGCGCGACGATCAGATCGAACGATGCGTCGGGCGCCTCGAGCGCGTCCATCGGCGACAGGGCGAGCCGCACCCGATCCGCCACGCCGTGCTCGGCGACGCGATCGGCGGCCGCCTCGAGCATCGGCCGCGACCAGTCCAGGCCGAGTACCTGCCAGCCCAGCTCGGCGAGCGGCACGGCATTGCGCGCGGCGCCGCAACCGATGTCGATCGCGGCGCCGTCAGGCGTCCGCCGCAGCTCCGCCGCGGCGAAGCCCATCAGCGTTTCGTTCGGCGGCGACGCGCGGAAGCCCGAGACGGTTTCGGGCCGGCTCCACGAAGATCCGGCGAGAGGATCGCAAATCATGTGGTCATCATGCGGCAGCGCGCGCTCGACGGCGTTGCGCTCGCGCAACGTGTTGCCACGTGCCGCCCTGTAGCATCGGATCCGCGCCGAACGTTCCGGCGCAGCTCCAGGAGGATCGCATGGCCGCTCCGTCTCCCACGATTCCCGCCGCCGAGGCCCTGCCGCTCCACGATCTCGTGAGCCCGACCGCCCAGGGCATCGCGAGCCGCGTGCTCGCGAAGACCGCCGGCGGCAACGTCACGCTGTTCTCGTTCGATGCGGGGCAGGAGCTCAGCGAGCACACCGCGCCGTTCGACGCGCTGGTGCTCGTGCTCGAGGGCGCGATGCAGCTCACGATCGGCGGCCGCCCGGTGGCCGCCACTCCCGGCACGATCGTGCGGATGCCCGCCAACGTGCCTCACGCGCTGGAAGCGCTCGACGCCACGCGCATGCTCCTGATCATGCTCAGGGAGCCGAAGGCGTAGATACCTTTCGAACGGCGGGTTCTGCCGCGTCAGCGGCGCGGCGCGGGCGTGAGGCCGAGCGCGCGGCGGAACAGGATGTCGTCCTCCAGGTGGACGTGAAGGTCCAGCAGCCGATCGAACTCGCCGAGCCCGTGATAGAGCCCGCGAAACGTGGCGCAGGCCCCGTCCGGCGGCGTGAACCGATCGGTGACGACCCGGATCTGCTCCATCGCCCATTCGACGCGCCGATGCTCCCGCTCCATCGCGTCGATCGCTTCCCTGATCGGAAACGCCGCGGCCGCTTCAGGCCGATCGGCCGCCGCGGCGATCGCCGGGAAGAGCACCGCCTCCTCGCGGCGCATGTGCTGGCTCAGCGCATCGGCCATGAACCCGAAGAGCGTCTGCAGCTTGCCGAGCGTCTCGCCCATCGTGTCGCCGTGCCGCTCGACGACCTTGTCGAGCATGCCGTCGAGCCTCGGCAGGTCCTCGCGATGGTGCGCGTGATAGCGCTCGAGGATGTGGACGATGAGCGCGTCGATCGGCGCGTCGTGCCAGTCGTCGCGTTCCTGGAATCCAGCCACCGCGGCGCGCAGCTCGTCCAGGAATGCATCGAGGTCGAGCTGCTCGTTCTCGCAGATCTCACGCACCGCCACGCGCCCGCCGCAGCAGAAGTGGATCGCGTGGCGCTGCAGCACGGGAATGGTGGCGGGCGCGTCGTTGACGAGCTCCATGAGGGTGGTGTCGGCGGTGATGTCCACGGGCGCTCCTTCGGGTGGCTGTCCGGCGGCGATGTTCTGCCCACTCTAGCCAGCGGCCCGTCCGCGGTCTTTGCGCCATCGCAAACTCTTCGCCGCGCGTAGTACTGTGTGCCCATGTCGCCGGACGACGGGGCCGGCCGCTCCCGGCTGTTCGAGGGCGTGGCCGACGCGGAGCGCGCGGCCTGGCTGCAGGCGTCGAGCGTGAGGGACTGCGCGCGCGGCGAGGCCGTCGCCCGTCAAGGCGAGCCCGCCGACGCGCTGTTCCTCGTCGTCTCGGGCATGCTCAAGATCCTGCAGCTCACGCCGGAGGGCGCCGAGGTGCTCGTGCGCTTCGTCGGGCCGGGCGAGCCGTTCGGCGGGGTCGTCGCCATCGACGGCGCGTCGTATCCGGTGACGGCCGTGGCGGTCGATCGGACGCGGCTGCGCGCCTGGCCGACGCCGACGCTGCGGCGCCTGCTCGCCGGCACGCCGCAGGTTCGCGTCAACATCATGCGCGAGATGGCGACGCACATGACGGACGCGATGACTCGCGTCCAGGAGCTGGCCACCGCGCGCGTCGGCGCCCGCATCGCGAGCGCGCTGCTCCGGCTGGTGCGCCAGAGCGGCCGGCCGACCTCGGACGGGCTGCTGCTGCCGTTTCCGCTGACGCGCCAGGAGCTGGCACAGCTCAGCGGCACCACGCTCTACACGGTGAGCCGGACGCTCTCGCGCTGGCAGCAGCAGGGCGTGCTGCGAACGACCGGCCGCCGGCTGCTCATCTCGCGGGCGGCGGCCCTCGAAGCCCTGGCGCACGTGGACGCCACGGACGGAGAGCCCTGACCGTCAGTATCGTGCGGTCTCGAGCACGGCCGCGAGGATGTCGTCGGCGCCGGGCAGGATCGCTTCCTCGAGGTCGGGGTGATAGGCGACCGGCGTGTCGAGCGCGGCGACGCGCCGGACCGGCGCGTCCAGGTGCTCGAAGTGCTCGTCCGCGACACGCGCGGCGATCTCCGCGCCGAAGCCGCACGTGAGCTGGTCCTCGTGGGCGACGACGATGCGGTTCGTGCGGCGGACGGCCGCGCCGATCCCCTGCCAGTCGAACGGCGCGATGGTTCGCGCGTCGATCACCATCACGCTCACGCCGTGCTTCTCGGCCTGCTGGGCGGCCACGAGCGCGCGCTGCACCACGGCGCCCCAGGTGACGACCACGACGTCCGTGCCGGCGCGCCGGACGACCGACTTGCCGAAGGGGATCATGTAGTTCGATCCCGGATACGGGCTCTTGTTGTAGGTCTGGCGATAGAGGTGCTTGTGCTCCAGGAAGAGCACCGGGTCGTCGCTGCGGATCGCCGTCCGCAGCAGCCCCGCCGCATCCTCGGCCGTCGACGGATAGACGACGCGCAGGCCCGGGCAGTGCGCGAAGATGCTCTCGCCCGACTGGCTGTGGTACACCGAGCCTCCCCGGAGGTAGCCGCCGATTGCGGCGCGCACCACCATCGGGCACGAGAACATGTTGTTCGATCGGTAGCGCAGCATCGAGATCTCGTCGCGAAGCTGCATCATCGCCGGCCAGATGTAGTCGAAGAACTGGATCTCGACGATGGGCTTGAGCCCGCGCGTGCCCATGCCGCAGGCGCGGCCGACGATGGCCGCCTCGGCGAGCTGGGAATTGAACACGCGCACCGGGCCGTGGGCCCGCTGGAGCCCGAGCGTGACCTTGAAGACGCCGCCCTTGCCCTGCACTTCCTCGAGCGCATCGTGCCGCGTCGCGTCGGCGACGTCCTCGCCGAAGACGACGATCGCCGGGTTGGCGGCCATCTCGTCCATGAGCGTGCGGTTGATGGCGGCGACCATCGTGTCGGGATGGCCTTCGGGCCGGGCGACCGACTCGAACGCCGGCGACGTCGGGTCCACGTCGGGCGAGTACACGTAGCGGGTGACCGTATCGGGCGTGGGCTTCGGCGCCTGGATGGCCGCGTCGGCCGCCTCGGCGACCTCGCGGTCCACGTCGCTCGCGATCGCGGCGAGATCCGCGTCGGTCAGGACGTCCCGGCTTCTCAGGTACGCCGCGAACTTCGCGAGCGGGTCGCGCCGGGCTTCCTCGGCACGTTCGGCAGCCGTCTTGTACGCCCGCTCGTCGTCGGAGTGCGAGTGCGAGTAGGGGCGGATGACGGTGGCGTGCACGAGCGCCGGGCCCCGGCGCTCGCGGCACCAGGCGGCGGCGTCGCCCATCGCGCGAAAGCTGTCGGCCACGTCGGTGCCGTCGCAGCGGACGACCTTCAGGTGCGGGAAGCTCTCGACGAGGTGCGAGATGCTGCCGCCCGGCGTCTGCGCTTCGACGGGCACGGAGATCGCGTAGCCGTTGTCCTCGACGAGGAAGATCACCGGCAGCCGGCGGAGGCACGCGCCGCCGAGCGCCTCCCAGAACTCGCCTTCGCTCGTCGCGCCGTCGCCGACCGAGACGTAGGTGATCTCGTCGCGCCGGAACTTCGTCTCGCGGTCGGCGATATCGGGGATGTGCTCGTAGAGGTGCGCGGCCTCCGCGCAGCCGATGGCCTGCACGCACTGCGTGCCGGTGGCGCTCGACTGCGACACGATGTGCCGCGCGCGGTCGCCCCAGTGCGACGGCATCTGCCGGCCGCCGCTCGTCTTGTCGTCGCGCGAGCCGACCGCCGCGAGGAACATCTCGAGCGGCGTCATGCCGAGCGTGAGGCAGAGCGCGCGGTCCCGATAGTACGGATAGAACCAGTCGTGGCCCGGCCGCAGGACGAGGCCGGCCGCGACGAGGATCGCTTCGTGGCCGGCGCCGCTGATCTGGAAGTAGATGAGGCTCTGGTTCTTGAGCTGGATTTCCTTGTCGTCGATGCGCCGCGACAAGAGCATCGTCCGGTAGATCCAGATCAGATCGTTCCGCGTGAAGCTGTCGAAGGGTCGCGTACCCGCGGGCGCGGTGGGCTTCGGGGGCCGAGGATCGACTCGGGCGGTCGAGATCGTACTGGTCTTCATCAAAGACAGGCCCCAGCCGGCGCGTGCCGACGCCAGCGCAACCGCTCGATTATACTCCTGGACTCCGTCATGACTCGGCGCGTCACTCTGTCCAGATGGGACGACATCCCGCTGGAAAAAGTCTCGGAGATGGTGGCACGCAAGGTCGTGTCCGGGCGCGACGCGGCGCTCGCGCAGGCGTACTACAAGAAGGGCGCGATCGTGCCGGTGCACGCGCACGACGCGGACGTGATCGTGTACGTGCTGCAGGGCGCGCTGCGCGTGGCCGTGGAGGGCGAGGACGTGACGGCGCGCGAAGGCGACGTGCTCGTGATCCCCGCCGCCGCCAGCCACCAGGCCGAGAGCCTCGACGACACGTTCGTGCTCACGGTGACGCGGCCCCGCGACTGATACTGTTTGCGACGCTGCTCAGGAGGTTCCCGTGGTCCTTCTCGTGCTTTTCGGCATCCTCGTCGTCGCCGCGCTGTGGGTGGTGGCGGCCTACAACCGTCTGATCGGGCTCAGGAATCAGAAGGACAACGGCTGGAAGCAGATCGACGTGCAGTTGAAGCGGCGCCACGATCTGATCCCGAACCTCGTCAACACCGTCCGCGGCGCCATGGAGTTCGAGCGCGACACCCTGACGATGGTGATGGAGGCGCGCGCCAAGGCGATGGCGGCCGTGAGCCCGGCCGACGCGAGCCGGAAAGAGGGTGAGCTGACGCAGGCGCTCGGCCGGCTGTTCGCCCTCGCGGAGAGCTACCCGCAGCTTCGCGCCAGCGAGAACGTGAAGATGCTGCAGGAAGAGCTGGCCGGCACGGAGAACAAGATCGGGTTCGCGCGCCAGTTCTACAACGACATCGCCACGCGCTACAACATCGTCCGCGAGTCGTTCCCCACGAACGTCATCGCCAACGCGTTCGCATTCCGGGCCGCGGAGCTGTTCGAGATCACCGACGCGGCCGAACGCAGCGTGCCGCAGGTCGACCTGTCGATGAAGAAGAGCTGAGCGCAGCCGCGGCGCTGTCGCGACGCGCCGTCTCACCGCGATGAACATCCTCGAGCAGCAGGCGGCGAACCGCCGCCGCACCTGGGCGGTCATGGCGCTCTTCGTCGGCGTCCTCGGCCTCGCCGGTGCGGGCGTCGACACGTTCGTCGTCGGCAACGGCGGGCCGTTCGTTCCGGTGGCGACGCTCGCGGCCATCGGCATCGGCGGCGCCCAGGCCTGGTGGAGCCTGCAGCACGGCGATCGATCCGTGCTCGCGTCGTCGACCGCCGTCCCGCTCGCCGATCGGCTGTCGGCGTCGGCCGACGATGACGAGCGGCTGAGGTACCGGCAGCTCGACAACGTCGTCGAGGAGATGGCGATCGCCGCGGGGCTGCCGAAGCCCGCGGCGTTCGTCATTCCGGACGCCGACCCCAACGCGTTCGCCACCGGACGCGATGCCGCGCACGCCTCGATCGCGGTGACCGACGGGCTGCTCCGCGCGCTCTCGCGCGAGGAGCTGCAAGGCGTGGTGTCGCACGAGATGGCGCACATCCGCAACCTGGACATCCGGCTCATGACCGTCGTCGCCGCGCTCGTCGGAGCGGTCGCGCTCCTGGCGGACTGGTCGGCGCGCGGGATGCGGTTCGGCGGCGTCAGGCGTCCGTCAGGACGAAACCGCGACGGCCACGGCGCGGGCGCTCTTTTCTTCGCCGTCTGGATCGTCGCGATCGTGCTGGCGCCGGTGGTCGGGCGGCTCCTCGCGCTCGCCGTCTCGCGCCGCCGCGAGTACTTGGCGGACGCGACCGGCGCCGAGCTGACCCGCAACCCGCTGGCCTTGGCCTCCGCGCTCCAGAAGATCGACGGCGCCGCGGCGCCGACGCCATCGGTCAAGCGCGGCACGGCTCACCTGTGCATCGCCGATCCGCTCGGACGGCCGATCGACGATCGCGAAAGCGGCTGGGCGGAGCTGTGGGCGACGCACCCGCCGATGGCGAAGCGGATCGCCGCGCTGCGAGCGATGGGGTACGACGGGCGCAGCGGCGTCGTGGGCGCTCGGGGCGAGACGTCTGCCTCGCGGCAGCGCCTGTAACGTGTGACGTGCGAGGGCCGAATTGCGGACGCCGATGGCTTGCTGCGCGAAGCCGTCCGCAGCTCGATTTGAGCGAACGCGTCAGTTGGGCGCGGCGTCGATCAGCCGGCCGTCCGTGAGGAACCGTTTGTAGTCCGTGTAGGTCGTCACGGTGCGAAGCCGCGGTGTGCCGCCGTTGCGCATCACACGGAACTCGGAGGATTCGAGCGGCAGCACGAGCGACTCATCCGGGTCGCGGAACGTGACGCGGCCGAAGCGGATCGAGGTGTCGGAGCGCTCGAGCGTCAAGTACGGCGCCGCGCCCGGGCGCCTAACGAGCGCGGCCGGCAGGCGTAGATCGATCATGCCGGGCAGGCGGTGATCCAGCCGCAACACGTCCCCCGATGCGCGGTCGATCCAGAGCCGGCCCCGCCGGCCGCCGGTGACGTCGAAGCTGACGCAGTCCTCGACGCCGTCGACGGTCTTGACGTCCGCGCGAACCTGGCCGAGCTCGCGGTAGTCGACGAGCGCGGCGAGCCGACCCTCGACGCGAGCGGTGCCGGCGAGCGAGAACGCGTACTCGTCGCGCCGCGCGGGCAACAGCATCGACAGCGGCTGCGTCTCGGTCGCCTCGAGCTCCGGCGTCGTGCAGCGGTTCCGGTCATCGGGACGGGGCGCACGGCCGTTGACCTTCAGGACCTGCCGGCGCATGGTCGCCTCGACCGCCGCGCCACCGGCGCCCGGATCCCACGAAACCCGCAGCTCCGACTCGACCACGCGCCCGGGCCCGCTGTTCGAGAGGCTGACGGTGAGCGGCTGCATCACCACGCGTTCCAGGCACACCAGCCGCTCGGCGCGCGTGAAGAACTCCGCGACCCGCAGCCCGGCCATCGTCAGGAGCGCCGACAGATCATCGCCCGCCTGCGCAGGCACTCCGGCCGCCGGGCGCAACTCGGCCGCCGCACGCAGCCCGGCCGCCGGCCCCGCCGCCCCGCCCGCCAACGCCCCAACGACCACCCAGAGCCCAATGCCCACGCGTAGAAACACGGCTGTGCGCCGATTATCGGGCATCACGGCATGGCTCAGGGCTTACGGCTTGCGACTTCGGTATGGCTTAGGACTCAGGACCCGGGACTCAGGACTCAGGACCTCCGGACCCGGAGGACCCGGAGGACCCTGGACCCGGGACCCGGGACTCGGGACCGCTCTAATGCTCCCAGCGTCCCCGCCCGCCCTTGTGGATGTTGAACCGGCGCCGCATCCGTTCCATCCGCCACCGCGTGACGCGGTACCGCAGTTGCGCGCGCAGCTCGTCGGGACCCTGGAGATAGAACCATCCCACGAGGAGCCCGCCGAGGTGGGCCAGGTTGGCGACGCCGCTGCCGCTCGCGCCGATCGCGGAGAAGAAGGCGAGCGCGCCGATGATGAGGACGAAGATTCGGGCCCGCAGCGGGAAGACGAACATGAACAGGATCTGCCGGTGCGGGAACAGCATCGCCCAGGCCATGAGCAGACCGTAGATCGCCCCCGATGCGCCGATCGTCGTCGTCGCGTACGTCCGCGCCGCCCAGCCGAACGGCAAGAGCGAGACGAGCAGCGTGCACACGCCCGCGCCCACGCCGGTGAGGAAGTAGTACTTGGTGAACGCGGGCGTGCCCCAGCGGCGTTCCAGCTCGACGCCGAACATCCAGAGCGCGAGCATGTTGAAGAGGATGTGCGAGAGCGCGTAGGGCGAGTGGACGAACAGGTACGTCGCGAGCTGCCACACGCGGCCCGCCCCGAGCACGTCTTCAGGCGTGAGCCCCAGGAACCCGACGGTCGGTCCGGGCGCGACGAACGTGAGCAGGAAGACGACGACGTTCGCGATGATCAGGACCCTGACGGCGGGCGTGATCGGGCCGGGACCGAACTGGACGGCCGCGCCGGACGGGGCATAACGTGGCATCGGACGATGCTACCAGACGAGGCGGGGCGTGCCGGCCGGTCGACTCGTCGAGGCGTCGCTACAGGCCGGCCTTCGCGCGAACGCGGGCGACGGCCTGACGGAACTCGTCGATGTGCAGGATCCAGGCGGCGGCCGCGAGCGTGCCGATGCCCGTCGCGATGGCGCCGCCGACCCTGATGCCGCGCGCCACGAGCGTCGGCGAGGCGAACCGTGCGTGCAGCCAGCCTTCGACGAAGTAGGTGACGAGGCCCATCAGCGCCGAAGCGAGCGCGATCTTCGCGAACGAGACGCCGACGCGCCGCGCGTCGATCCCGTCGAGCCGGCGCGACAGCAGGTAGAGCAGCGATGCCGCGTTCAGGTTGGCCGCGATCGCCGTGCCGAGCGCGAGCCCCTGGAAGCTCATCACCGAGTAGAGCGAGAGGTTCAGCAGGAGGTTGATCCCGATCGTGGCGAGCGCGACGATTACCGGCGTGCGCGCGTCGCGCATCGAGTAGAAGCTCGGCGAGGCCAGCTTCACGATCGAGTAGCCGATGATGCCCGGGGCGTAGAAGAGCAGGGAGCTCGCCACCTTGGCCGTGTCCTGCGGGCCGAACGCCCCCCACTGGTAGATCAGCTCGACGATCGGCGTCGAGAGCACCATGAGCCCGACGGTCGCCGGGACGCTCAGCACCAGCATCAGACGGAGCCCGCTCGAGAGCGTCCCGCGCATGTCGGCGTAGGCCTCGCTGGCCGCGTGGCGGGCGAGGTCGGGGATCGCGGCCGTCGCGATGGCGACGCCGAAGATGCCCGTCGGCATGTACATCATCCGGAACGCGTACTGGAGCGCCGACGCCGCGCCCTCGACCCGCGTGGCCAGCCACGTGTTCACGAGCAGGTTGATCTGGGCGGCGGCGACGCCGATGGCACCCGGCCCCATCAGCATCAGCACCTCGCGCAGGCCGGGGTCGCGCGGATCGAGCGTCCAGGCGTGGCGGTAGCCTTCCCGCCGCAGCAGCGGCCACTGGGCGGCGATCTGCGCCACGCCGCCCGCCATCATGCCGACGGCGAGCGCCATCACGGGTTCGATGCCGATGCGGCCGAAGAGCGGCACGAGCGTGACCGTCGCGAGGATGAACGCGACGTTGAAGACGGCCGGCGACATGGCCGGCACGAAGAACTTCCGCAGGGCATTCAGCATGCCCATCATTGCGGCCGCCACCGCGATGAGCAGCAGAAACGGCATCGTCAGGCGGGCGAGCGCGACGGTGAGCTCGAACTTGCCCGGCGTGGCCTGGTACTCGCTCGCGTAGAACCGGACGAGCGGCTCGGTGAACACCATCCCGGCCACCGTCAGCAGGCCGGTGACGACGAGCAGGCCGTTGATGACGTTGGAGCCGAGCCGCCACGCCGCGGGTTTGCCGCCGGTCTGCAGGTACCGCGCGATCGTCGGCACGAAGGCCGCGCTCATGGCGCCCTCCGCGAACAGATCCCGCAGCAGCCCGGGAATCCGCGTCGCGACGGCAAAGGCATCCGCCGGCGCCGACGTCGCGAAGAAATACCCTTGGACCACGTCGCGAACGAGGCCCAGCATCCGGCTGGACAACGTCGCGGCGCTGATGATCCCGGCCGACTTGGCCAGCCGCTGAGAGCTCACGAGCGGCCTGTCCGGATGGGCTTGTCGAGACCGATGTCGAGGCTGATCACGAACGGATTACGGGAAGAGACGGTGGGGGCGGCCGCCGACGGGCGAGAGCGTGCCGGAAAAAGAAGGGGCCTCAACCCCTGTAGTTGAGGCCCCTGCCCGGAGGATGGATGAGAGGCGTTTCGCTGCCTTCATTCCGTTAGACGTGAGGTCATCGAAAAAGTTTGCCGGCGATCAGCCGGCTAGCTTCTTTTTCACGGCCTCGCTCAACGCGCGGCCGTCGACGGTCGCGCCGGCCAGGCTGGCGGCGACGGCTTTCATGACCTTGCCCATGTCCTTCGGCCCGGTGGCGCCGGTCTCGGCAATCGCGGTGTCGATGGCGCGGGCGATGGTGGCCTCGTCGGCCTCCGGCGGCAGATAGCGCTGGAGGAACGTGATTTCGGCCGCTTCCTTGGCCGCCAGCTCCTCACGGCCGCCTGCACGGAACTGCTCGACCGAGTCACGCCGCTGCTTGACGAGCGAGTTGACGACCTGCACCGACTCGGCGTCGGTGAGCGGCCGGCCCTTCTCGACCTCGCGGTTCATCAACGCCGCTTTGAGCATCCGCAGCGGGCCCAGCGCGGCCTGGTCCTTCTGTCGCATCGCGTCGGCGATGTCCTTGGTGATCTGATCGACCAGCATGACGGCAGCCTCGGCGGCTATTGTCGCAGAGATGCCGGACGCTGGGCCAGAACGCGCCGGTACACGGCCAGATAGGCGGCGTCGACCGCGGCCCGGCCGAACCTGGCCTGGAGCAGGTCGAGCGTGGAGGGCCGGACGCGCCGGGGCGAGGTCAACCTGTCGGCCAGCGCGGCCGCGAGCGCGTCCGTATCCTCTCGCGCAACGACCGCGACGTCGTCGCCGAAGAGGCCGTGCAGTTCGACGCCGCCCGGGTGATCGGCCGAGAGCACGGGCGTGCCGGCGGCGAGCGCTTCGACGGCGACGGTGGGGAGCGCCTCGAGCAGCGACGGCAGCACGAACAGGTCGGCCGCCGCGGCGTACCGGGCCACGTCGTGGTTCGGAACCAGGCCCGCGAACGTGACCTGGCGGGCGACGCCGGCGCGCTCGGCCCGATGCTCCAGGCTCTCGCGGAGCGGGCCCGTGCCGCAGATGACGAGGCGGATGTCCGTGCGGCCGCGCGCGACCTTGGCGAAGGCGTCGATCAGGAACCGCTGGCCCGCCAGCTCGTGCAGGCGTTTGACGTTGAGCACGAGCCGCGGTTCGGCGATCCCCAGCTCCTGGCGCAAGCTGGCGCGCTGCGCCGCGTCCAGCGGCACGAACGCGTCGTCGACGGGCGGGTAGATCACCGACAGCCCCTGCCGGTCCAGGCCGAGCGTTCGCGCGCGATCCAGCAGCCCCTGGCTGTAGAACGTGACTTCCTGCGCCCGCCGGTACGCGCGCGTGAAGGGATCGATCGGCCAGCGCGGGCGGTAGTGCCAGATCTCCGTGCCGTACAGCGTCAGCACCACCGGCAGGCCGCGCCGGTGTGCCCACGCGGCCGCGACCTCGACGATGAGGCCGTTGCTGTGGAGGTGGAGGAGGTCGGCGTCGCGCGCGTGCGCGTCGAGCGCCCGCGCGATCGTCCGCGTTCGCGTGAGCGTGTCGAGCCGCAGGGCGCGGACGGCGGCCGAGCGCGACCGGCGCAGCGGCAGCCGACAGACGCGGCCCGGCAACTCGGCGGGGGCGAGGCTGCCTTGCGCCGGCTCCAGCGACAGGAATCGGACGTCGTCTCCTCGCGCCGCGGCCCAGCGGCCGAGGTGCGCCGGCAGGATCGCGTTGGCCGCCTGGTCGGGCGGCAGGTGCGGCGAGACATGGCAGATCCGCATCGCCGCCGTCATCGGGCGGCGGCCATCCGCTCGTACGGCGCGCTGACGAATGCCGTGCGGTACTCCGCGAAGGTCATCGGCCTGGCGCCCAGCTCACCCGTCGCGAACCCGATGAACCGCTCGAGCCGATCGAAATAGCGGCGCAGCTCGTCGTCCGTCCGGTTGTAGGGACTGCCCCCGACGATGGCCTCGCTCGAGTGAAAGAGCACGTTCAAGAGCGGTACCCGGCGCGCGACGAGCTGCCGCGCGAGGTCGATCATCTCCTCGGCCGAGCTATAGGACGGACGCAGCCATCGCACGCGCGCGATGCCGGCGACGCGCAGCACGCGCTTCGTGGTGTAGGGCCACGGCGCGCGGCCGTACCATCGCTCGAGCCATGCAGGCACGCGCCGGTTCAGCGCCGCCGAGACCGGCAGCTCGAGCAGCGAGCTCGTTCCGGGCCGCGTCGGGTCGTCGTAGGACAAGTAGTACGGCGCGAGCGGCGCCCCGACGAAGTCCGGCCCCTGCTTGTGCGCCTCGTAGAAGAGCGGCGTCACGCTCGATTCGACGAGGTAGCCGCAGCGTTCCAGCGACGACACGTGCGCGGCTGCGAAGCCGAAGCGCCCCGAGCGATACGAGACGGGCGGCGCGTGCACGGCGTCGGCAATCGCGTCCGTCAGCGCACGGAGCTGCGCATCGAATCGATCGAGCGGCAGCGACAGCGCGTACGGATGCCGGTCCACGTCGCCGGCGTCGCACGGCGGCGTCTCCCACGCGTGGTGGTGCGCGCCGATCTCGCAATCGCCTCGCGCGGCCAGATCTCGAAGGATGGCCGCCGACCGGTGATCGCGCGCGACCGGATACGTGACGACGTACGTCGGCCTGACGCCGAGCCCCGTGAGGAACGCGTGCAACCGCGGCAGCGCGTAGATGTTCTCGAACGTCTGATGCCGCCGCGCCTGGCGATCCCACTGGTTGTCGCCCTCGGTGTCGATCGCGACGAGGAGCGCGGGGCCCGGGCCGGCCATCAGCGGTCCTGATCGGAGTCGCCGAGCGTGACGTGCCAACTGTCCGTGTGCCGGTAGAAATCTGGCGGCACGTCGTCGGCGTTCACCTTCGCGACGAACTCCATCGTGGACTTGACCGGGTAGTAGCCGGATCGGCGGAGCAGCTTGCGGAACCGCTCGTCGAGCGCGAACGTGCGGATCTTGTCGGAGTCGGCGTTGCGCGCTTCGCGGTCGACCCACCGCAGCAGCGTCAGGAACCCGGTGACGTCGTCGGGCGCCGTGAGGAAATCGACGAGCAGCGTGACGCGGCCGCGCGGCTCGCGCACGTGCCGGTACACCACGTAGCCGGCGGGCCGGCCGTCGCGCACGAGCGCGGCGATCGAATACCGCACGTGCGGGGCCTGGATGTACTTCCAGTTGAGATAGGCCGCATCGCGCCGCACGGCGAACGTGAAGTGCTGCCGCACGCGCTCCCAGAACTCCGTGAAGGCGTCGTCGAAGTGGCGGATGAGCTGGACCTCGCCTTCGAGCGGCCGCGACCGCGCCACGAGCCTGACCCAGGGGTACGTCACGTACGACACGAGCCGGTTGAGCCCCGTCGGCCAGCCGGGCTGCCGCAGCGCGCGGCGGCTCAGCGGTTTGACCAGGCAGGGCACGGGCCCGACGTCCGGCCACGACATCTTGCGGAAGAGGTTCGACGAGGCCTCGGAGAGCCCGAGACCCAGCGATGCGCCCGTGTGGCGATCCCACGTGCGAAACAGCGTGTCGCCGAGGCCCTGCCGCTGCCGTTCGGGCGCGACCATCACGTCCATGCCCCAGGACGCGTCGATCTCGCGGTTGCCGAGCCACAGCCGCACCGGCATCGTCGCGTACTGCCCGACGACGGTCGTGCCCTCGCGGGCGAGCCAGATGAGGGGGCCTTCCGGCGGGACGTGCGGGTTGTACCGGTACTGCCAGTCCCAGCGGAGGCGGTTCGCCTCCGCGGCGTCGGGGCCGAAGACACGCCGGTACAGCGATTCCACCTGACGGCGGTCTTCCTGGCGATAACGGCCGATCTCTGGCATGTCTCCCGGGGAGCCTTCCCTGACGCGCCGCTCAGGCGGCGGCCAGCACGTACTCGATATTACTGATCAGCGCGTCCTGGGTGATGCGGCTGTTCTTCAGCCACTGGCCCACGACGGGCGGCAGCTTGCGCACCGTCGACGTCACGTGCAGTTCCTCGCGGACGACCCTCAGGCCCGCGGCGGCAATCTGCGCGCGCAACCGGCGCACCCGGACCCGCTCGAGCAGGTCGTCCTCCTTGGCGATGCCCTGCCTGGCGTCGCGGATGAACGAGTTCTCGTGGGCGGGCTCCTTGAGCAGCCCGGGCGCGCGGCGCGCGATCGAGCGGAACACCCGGAACGCCGCGGCGCGTCCGATCAGCAGGTGCAGCGGAATCGGCAGGCGCAGCCTGGGCAGGTGCGCGCCGGCGAAGGACAGGTACGGCGCGGTCGACAGGAAACAGCGGCCGCCGGCGGCGAGCACGCGCCGGCACTCGCCGAGATAACGGGCGGCATCGGCCACGTGCTCGATGACGGCGTGCGACAGCACGAGATCGAACGAGTGATCGGGAAACGGCAGGTGCATGCCGTCCGCCTGGACGAACACCAGGTTCGCGAGCCCGCGCTCGCGTCCGAGCGTCACGCCCGCGTTCACGAACCGCGGCGCCGGATCGATGCCGACGACGAGCGCCGCGTGCTCGGCGAGCGACAGCGGCATGCCGCCGCCGCCGCAGCCGGCGTCGAGCACGCGGCCCGCGATGTTCACGCCTGCGCGTTCGAGGAAGGCCATCACCTTGGCGCTCCGGAAGTACTCGAAGAGCGCGTAGTCGTATTCGGAACGGAACCGCCGGTCGGCGTGCGCCTTGATCAAATCATCGCGAATTTCCCGCATGCGGCGCATGAATTATAGTGCGTCTGGCGGGGGCTCCCGCCCGCCCCATGCCGAGTGCGCCGACCCGTTCACCGCGCGCGCGCGCGATTGCCGTCCGCCTGTTCCTGCTCGCCTGGATCGTCTACGCGTTCACCGCCGGCGGCAGCTTGACCACCACCGATGCCTCGGTGACGTTCGACGTGACCGAGCAACTGATCGAGCACGGCACCGTCGCGCTGTCGGGCAACCTGCTCGGCAACGAGGCGGAACGGGGGAGCGACGGCCGGTACTACTCGCCGTTCGGGATCGGCCAATCGCTGTTCAACGTGCCGTTCTACCTTGCCGGGCGCGCCGTCACGCAGGCGGGGTTCAGAATCGGCAAGCCGGACACGATCCCGAAGGCGGCCGTGGCGATGAGCCAGACGCTCGTCGGCGCGGCGATCGTGGCCGGCACGTTCTGGCTCGCCGTGCTGGTCACCGGACGGATCGACGCCGCGATCGGCGCGGCGCTCACCCTCGCGTTCGGCACGCTCGTGTGGCCCTACGCGCGGTTCGGATTCAACCAGCCGCTGGCCTGCGCGACGCTCCTCGCCGCGGTCATCCAGGCGCACACCGCGGTGCGAACCGGATCGGTCAGAGCGGCGGCCGCGAGCGGCGCGTGGCTCGCCGCCAGCCTGTTGACCCGCCACGAGATGGCGCTGGCGGCCGCGCCCATCGGCGCATGGCTCCTGCTGGCCGATCGCAAGGCGCCCGCCCGGTTTCAGCGGCTGGCGGTCTTCACTGCTGCCGCAGCCTGCGGGCTTGCCGCCTGGATGGCGCTGAACGCCTGGCGCTTCGGCAATCCCTTCGATCCCGGCCTGCTGCGCGATCCGGTTCCCGGCTTCGGCAGCTCGATCGTCTCGGGCCTCGCCGGCCTGCTGTTCAGCCCCGGCGCGTCGATCCTGCTGTACTCGCCCGTCGTCGTCCTCGGCGCCATCGGCATCGCGAAGCTCGCGCGCCACGATTCCGCGACGGCGCTGTGGCTCGCGTCGTTTCCGATCGCGTTTCTCCTCTTCTACGCGACGCTGGGCAACTGGCTGGCGGGCCGCTCGTACGGCTCGCGGTATCTCGTCGTCGTGCTGCCCTACCTGGCAGTCGGCTGGGCCGTGTGGCTCGAGCGGATGCCGGCCGTCGCGCGAGCTGGCGCGCTCATCGCGGTCATCGGCGTCGGCGCCGTCGTCCAGTTGCCTGGCGTGGTCGTGGACTACGCGAAGGTCAGCGAGGACGCCGCGCGCCGCGCGACGCCGTTCACGACCGAAGAACGGCAGTGGGACTGGCGCGCGTCGTCGCTCGTCCTCGGTGCGCGGGCGGCCGTCCGCGCGGTGCCGGCCAACGTCCGCTACCTGACCGGACGCGAGACGCCACCGCCTGTCGTCGGACCGCGCGACGACGAGGACCGATCGTTTTCGAGGCAGTTCGCGTTCAGCCTCGACTTCTGGTGGATGTACCTCTACTACCTTGGCGCGATCCCGCGAGGCGCGGTCGCGGCGATTGCCGCGGCGTTCCTGGCGGCAATCCTCGCGATCGCCCGGCGGCTGCGAGCAGAGGCCAGGCGCGCTGAACTATAGTGCTGCCCGTGTCCGCGTCCGAGACGTCCCTGCCCGATCTGAGCCTGGTGGTGCCGACCTACAACGAGCACGATCGGCTCGAGGAGCTGACGACGGCGCTCTTCGACGTCACGTCGCGCGCCGGCATCGCGCTGGAGCTCGTCGTCGTCGACGACAACTCGCCGGACGGCACGGGCGAGCTGGCGGATCGGCTCGCCGCGACGCGGCGCATGCGCGTCGTGCACCGCGCCGGCAAGCTCGGCCTGGGCTCTGCGGTCGTCGCCGGCTTCCAGGCCGCGTCGGCGGCGACGCTCGGCGTCATGGACGCGGACTTCAGCCATCCGCCGGCGCTCGTGCCGCGCATGCTGGCCGCTTTTCGCCAGTCGCAGGCGGACGTGCTCGTGGCCAGCCGCTACATTCCCGGCGGCAGCACGCCGAACTGGCCGTTCAAGCGCCGCGTGCTGTCGCGTTTCGGCTGCCTGCTCGCTAGGCCGCTGTCGCCCATCCGCGACGCGGCGTCCGGCTTCTTCCTCATTCGGGCCGA
Organism: Acidobacteriota bacterium; assembly: GCA_020853395.1. Lineage (NCBI taxonomy): Bacteria > Pseudomonadati > Acidobacteriota > Acidobacteriota bacterium. Next base: position 13,057 of record JADYYY010000004.1, on the reverse strand, counting down.
CATCGCCAAGCAGATCACGATCAAGGCGGGAGGCTTCAAGATCTGCCTCGAGCTGATCGTGCGCGGCAAAGTGCGGCGGCTCGTCGAGATTCCGTACCGATTCGACGATCGCGAGCTCGGGGAGAGCAAGATGAGCATGCGCGAAGCGTCCGGCTACCTCGTGCAGCTTCGCGATCTCTACCGGCTGAGCTGGTCGGCGCCGCGCCCCGCACGCGAGTACCGCAGGTTCACGCCCGCCGAAGTGGACGCGATGACGCGCGAGGCGCAGCGCTGAGGCGCGCCGGTCATCGGCCGCGCCGGCCGAACTTGTCGACCAGCACGGCCCGATCCGGTGCCGGCGTCTCGTCCACGTCGAAGGTGGCGACGACCGCGCGGTCCGGGTAGTGCGCGAGGAGCCTATCGATGAGCCCCGAGCCATCGGAGCTCTCGTAGCCGACGCTGGGCAGGTCGTACGTCAGCACGAACCTGATGTCGTCGCGCTGCAGCCGATCCTCGTAGTTGCCGAAGCCGTTGCCGATGAAGATCGGTTTGATCCGGTTCTCGAGCGCCATGCCGTTCGCGAGCTTGCCCTGCACGAGCGTGCCCGCCGGCAGGAGCCGGCCGAGCGAGACGGACGCGTCGTAGTTTGTGGTGTGCGCGGCCTGCGCGAAGCGGACGAACGTGATGAGGTCCGACACCATCGCGATCGCGACGACCGTCGTCGCAGCGGCGACGGGCACGCGCGGGCGCGCGATCCAGCTCGAGAACCGGGTCCATCGGAGCGCTGCTGCGGCGGTGGCCGCGAGCGCGAGCGCCGCTGACAGCCGCACGGCCACGCGGTAATCGCCCGCCTCCACCGACGTCTGGAGCCACGGCCGCAGCAGGCTGCCGAAGGCGATGTAGGCGGCGAGCGCTCCGATCGGTGCCACGAGCCACGCCGCGCGTCCGCTCAGCCACCGGTCGCGCGAGTCGCCGGCTGTCGCGTCGAACAGCCAGAGCGCGGCGAGCGCGGCGAACGCCGGCACGAACATCACGTACCGCCGCGCATTGCCGGAGTCGTGTACCACGAGCTCCGCGAGGCCGACGACGACCCAGAGCACGAGAAGGCGCTCGGCCGGCGTCGCGCGCGGCCAGCGGACGACGAGGCCGACGAGACCCGCGAGGCCGGCGAGCACGATTGGCAGCGACCGGCTGAAGACGTCGTGCGCGAGCGGCAGCCACGACGCGCGATCCACCAGCGCCCGGACCGAGTACTCGGGCTTGCGCGTGACGCTCATCTGCCAGTTGTAGAAGCGGTACTCGGTCCAGTGCGGCAGCACGAACAGCAGCCCGATGACGGCGAAGGTCAGCGCGAGGCCGGCGAGCGTCCACCACGCCGCACGTCGCGCGGCCGGGCTGGAGGCGAGCCGCGGTGAGGGCAGCAGCATCAGCGCGGCGTTCAGGAGCAGCGCGGCGACGAAGAACGCGGCCGCGGCCTTCGTGAACCAGGCGAGGGCGGCACAGGCGCCGGCGACCGCGGCCCATCCGGCACGGCGTTCGGCCGCCGCCGCGGCGGCCCACGCCGCGACCAGGCACGCCGTCATCGTCGTCTCCATCATCGCGGCGCGGTTCCACATGACGAAGACGTAGTTCGTGGCGAGCAGGGCGCCGCCGGCGAGCGCGGCCCGCCGGCCACGCAGCAGGCCGACGCCGATCATCAGGCAGCCAATCGCCACGAGCCCCGAGGCCACCGGCACGGTGCGCGCCTGCCAGAGGCCCACGCCGAAGGCGCTGAAGGCGCCGTACTCCAACGCGGTGAACACCGGGGCGACGAAGACGGGATTCCAGTTGTCGGTTCGCCAGACGCCCCAGAGCACGCGGTTACGGGCGTTGTGCGTCCAGGCTCCCTCGTCGTGCCACACGATGCCGACCGCCGCCGCCGGCGGAGGGTCGGCTCTCAGCCAGCTCGTGCGCAAGACGGCTGCGAGGACGAGCACCGCGACCACGCCGATCCACCACCACCGCGAGCGCGCCATGTCAGTCGTTGCGCCGCCAGACGCTGAAGAGCGGCGTCTCGGCGTCGAGCGAGTAGTGGGTCGAGAGCCAGGGCGAGAGAAGCGGCGACGAGAGGAAGAAGGCGGCCGAATCCGGATCCATCGGTCCCCAGTCCTTCTTCTGCAGCACGACGAGGGCCGGCGGCGTGGCCTGAAGGTCGCGCAGCAGGCCGGCCGATCCGTAGCCGGGCCGATCGGCCGCGAACTCCACGACGACCGGGCGGCTCCAGAAGAAGCGGGACGCGCTCGAGCGCCCGGCGTTCACGTACACGGCGGGCGCGAAGCCGAAGACCAGAATGCGATCCGGCGACGTGGTCGTGGCGGCCACGCGCGACGTCAGCCGATCGATCTCCAGCGCGTCGTACTTCTGGGCGCCCGTGAACCGCTGCAAGTACGTCTCGCGCGGCATCGTACCGCGAATGTACTGGATGTCCCAGGCGAGGTTGTCGGCGAGCTGGGGGAGCGTTGCCCACCGCGCGCCGACGAACGACGGCGCTTCGACGCCGACGCGCCAGACGCCAACCGCGAGCAGGAGCACGACGAGCGCCGGGCCGACGCGCCGGACGGCCCACAGCGCGGAGAAGCCGTTCGCCCCCGCGAAGGCCAGGGCCGGCACGGCCTGCACGAAGTACTGCGGGAGGTTGCGCGCGCCGTTCGTGGCGATCGACAGCACGGCGGCAGCGATCCAGGCGCATGCCAGGATGGCACGGGCATGTGCCCGTTCGCGCCTGAGGGCGATGAGCGCCATCGCACCGGCGAGGCCGAGATACCAGAGCATGTCGGCTCGCCCGCGCTCGAGCGGGATTCCGAGCATGTACCGCATCACCGAGAGCGGGCCGCTGTACGTCTCGCCGGAGTACTGCAGGTTGTAGTCGAGCGTGGCCATGCGCAGCGGTTCGAGCGCGCCGTGCGCCGCGAAGTAGACGAGCACCACCGTCGAGACCGCGGCGAAGCCGGCGGCCAGCCACGCCAGCGCGGCGCGGATCTCGCGCGTGTCGCCACGCGTGGGCCAGAGCAGCGCGGCCGTCACGGGCAGCGCGTAGGCGAGCGCGTTGTACTTGAGCCAGAACGCGGCGGCGACCAACGCCCCGGCACTCGCGGCGGTCCGCCACGTTCGTGGCCGCGCCGCGGCGAAGACCAGGGCGAACACCACCGCGGGCGCGATGAAGCTCTCGCACTGGCCGCGCACGTACACGCCACCGAGCCGCGAGATTGCCGGATGCCCCCAGAGCAGCGCGAGGGCAGCGGCGATCCACCCGATCGCGGGAGCTGCCGTGCGGCGGCCGAGCGCGACGAGGCCCACGGCGAGCAACGCTGCCGCCGCGAGGTCGGCCACGGCCGTCGCCGATGGCCTGGGCCACGCGAGGCGGACCAATGCGTATACGAAGAAAATGCCGGGAGGCTTCTGGTCCCAGGCGTCGACGTACGGCACGGCGCCTGCGAGGATCCGTTCGCCGACGTACTGATAGAGGTACTGGTCGCTGCCTGCGGGCTCGACGAGCGCCGGAAGCCGCAGAGCGAGCAGCGCGACGATGAGCAGCGGCCATCGCCAGGCGCGGCGCGGCGGTCCGTCCGGTGCGCGACGGGTCATGTCCGACACCGCGGTTCGGCCGGCGGGCTGCCTAGGCGGCGCGTTGGCGGACCTGTGCGACGGGCGGCGGGCTGGCGACGTTCGCGCCGAACAGCACGCGCGACGCGACGTGCCAGGCGATGTCCCACTTGGTCACGGCCAGCCGCACGACGTCCCCCAGATGACGCCACAGGTACGCGGGACGGAGGTAGAACCGCCGCCTGGCGCGGTTGATCGCATCCATGACCACGCGCTCGTTCAGGCCGTTTCCCGACATCAGGTAGTACGAGTACTCCATCCGCGACCAGTCCTCGCTCACGAGGAGACCATCGCGCTTGGCCTTGGTGTAGAGCTCCGTGCCGGGATAGGGCACCGCGGGGTAGAAGTTCGCGAAGTCGGGCTCGAGCTCGATGGCGTAGTCGACCGTCCGCTGGAGCGATGCCGGCGTTTCGCCCGGATAGCCCAGGATGAAGAACCCGAACGATCGGATCCCCGCCTGCCGCATGTTCTGGATGGCGGCCCGGATCTTCTGGCCCTCGAGCCGCTTCATCATGTCCTTGCGCGTCTCGTCGGACTCGGTCTCGATGCCGAGCGCGAGCATCCAGCAGCCGGCCTGGCGCAGCCGGGCGACGAACGCCGGATCGGTCAGGTTGTCGGCCCGCGCGTTGCCGAACCACTGAACGGGGAGCTTCCTGGCGATCAGCTCGTCGCAGAACGCGCTGAACGTCTTCACGTTCAGCGTCACGGTATCGCCCCAGAGATAGAAGAACTTCAGCCCGAACGTCCGGTAGCCGTGCTCCAGCTCGTCGACGAGCGCCTTCGCGCTCTTCTCGCGGAACTTGTGGCCTTGATGGATGGGCGCCACGCAGAAGTCGCACGAGTAGGGGCAGCCGCGCGACGTCTCGACCAGCACGTAGGGCTGATCCACGATCGGCAGCCGGTACGAGTCGACGTCGAGCAGATCCCACGCCGGGTACGGCGCGGTGAGAAAACCGGCGAACGTGCCCTGGGCGCGGTGCGAGACGACGTCGCGGCCGCGGCGGAACGTGAGGCTGGGGATCGTGTCGAGCGCGTCGAGGCTGTCGAGCCTCGCGAGCGCGATGATGCCATCCTCCGGCTCGCCCACGAACATGCCGTCGACGGCGGCCGCCCGCGCCATGGACTCGGCGGGCGTACAGGACGCGTGCGGGCCGAAGCAGAACAGCGGTGCGCCGTACCGCGCCTTGATCTTGGCCATCTCGGCCACGTCCGCCTCGAGCGTCGGCGTGGTGCTGGGAAAGAGCACGAGCGTGGGCTCGAACCGCTCCGCGTCGAGCCGGCGCACCAGATCGTCGACGGTCTGCTGCGTCGCGGTGAGATCGACGACCCGGACGTCGCAGCCTTGCGCCCGGAGCAGCGCCGCGCCGAGCGCCAGCGTGTAGGGCGGCTTCGTCGTGCCGAGCACTTCTTCCCGTTCCTGGCAGCGGCCCTGGCGCGTGAACGCGATGCCGCCGACGAGCGGCGGGTTCACGAAGAGGGTTCGGGCACCGAGCATGAAGATCCTGTCAGGAGGCGTCCACCGCCGCGAGCGGCTCGTCGACCGGCGCGGTCGCGGCCGGCCGCGGCGCGAGCTCGACCTTGCAGCAGCGGCGGCAGACCGGAAAGATACCATTTTCGACGAGCGTCCGGCGCATGGAAACGTAGCGGGGACCGGTCCACACCTCCTCGAGCGATTGCGTGGTGAGATCGCCGACTTCGACCCGGATGAACGGGCAGAAGTACGCCTTGCCGCTGAACGAGACCCGCGCGTACAGGAACGGGTACAGGCATCGTCCCTCGAGCGCCTCGCCGGGGGTGTAGTACGGCGTCACCAGGTCGCCGCGCACCTTGGGGCGCATGTCGAACCGGATGCCGCGCCGGTGGCACTCCGACGCGAGCCGGGCCACCTGCGTGCGGACCCGTTCGGGATCCAGGCCCGTGTCGCGCGTGACGAACGTCGAGATCACCGACGGATCGCCGATCCCGAGCAGGCGCACGGTCTCGTCGACCTCCTCCGGCGTGCTGTACATCAGGTGATTCAAGCCGATCGCGTCCACGCCGAGCTCCTCGGCGACGCCGACCATCTCGTGGAGCGCGTCGAGCGTCTCGTGCGCGACGGTCGTGTTCACGCTGACGCGAAGCGGCGCGCCGGTCTCTCGCGCCGCCGTCTGCAGCCGCCGCAGCCCCTCGGCCGTCCGCGCGAACGTCCCGTTGACGCCCCGCGCCCGGTCGTGCAGCTCGTTCGGCCCGTCGATCGACACGCTGATGTGTTTGAGGAAGCCGGCGTGCGCCAGATCGGCCAGTGCCCGCGCGCGCTCCGGCGTGATGATCGTGCCGTTCGTCGTGAGATACCCGCAGACGTAGCCCTTCTGCCGGAAGACGTCCATCACCTGCAGGATGTCCTTCCGCATGAAGATCTCGCCGCCGGTGAGGCTGACCTGCAGCCCGTCCCGATCGGGGAACGCGCGCTCGAGCGCGTCGAGCGGTAGCTCCTGGCGCCACTCCCCCTCGATGTTCAGCAGCGTGCCGACGTAGCAGAACTCGCAGTGCAGGTTGCAGCGCATCGTCGCTTCGTACACGACGCCCATGGGGAGACGGCCGGCGTGGCCGTCGCGCCGCTCGAGGAACGCGTTGATCCGGCGGGCGTAGCTGCCTCGCCGATAGCGCGCCAGCGCGCTCGTGAAGAACGGGACGCCGCGCAGGCGGCGCGCGACCGCTTCCCGGAGCCGTGGGGACCTGGCCATCAGTCGATCGTCCAGATCTCGACGATGGGCCCGGGTCGCTCGAGCTCGGCGGCGATCCGCGTGCTGCTGTTGTGGAGAAACGGCGGGACGGCCTGGCGGCGGTCTGGGCTGGCGTCGTGCCGGTACGGCGAAAACACCGCGGCCAGCCGCCCTTCCCGACGCAGGGCCGCGCTGATGGCGACCATCGACACGTCCTCGACATTGTACCGCTTCATCACGACGCACGTCACCGCGAGGCGCCGCAGCGGCTCGAGGCTGCCGGCCTGGTCGAAGGCCGCCGGCTCGACGTAGATCTTGTCGACGTCGAGCCCGCCGGCCCCGAGAAAGAGCGTCCGGTAGGCGGGCGACGGATACGGATCGAGGCGCAGTAGCCGGGTGAACTTGACGGAGGCACGCGCCGGGTCGCCGAGGTGCGCGCGAAGCGCCTCCTCGAGCGAGCCGCGCGACTGGCGGAGCTGCACGCTGTAGGGCTGCACCAGGATCGACGTCCCTTCCGGAAGCGTCCGCTCGATCCACTGTTGCGCCAGCGTGCGGGTATCCGCCTGGCGGAAGAACAGCCCGACACGGACGCTGCTCCAGCCGGCCTCCAGGCCGGCGCCGGCGAGCAGCGCGACGCCCGCCACGCGCCAGATCCGGCGGCGATGGCGCAGCGTCCACGACACGGCGGCGCCCGCGAGCAGCAGCATGAAGGGGAGGACCGGGTTGAGGTAGCGGCTCGCCGGAACGGTGTTGGCGATGAAGGCGATGAACGCGAGCGAAAACGCGAGCGCCACGATCGCCGTTCTGGCGCCGGATCGCAGCGTCACGATCAGCCCGCCGGCGGCCAGCACGCACGCCAGTCGCCCCGCCGCGTCGCGCGCGAGCCACCCAAGGTAGTACTCCGCGGCGCCGAACGCGCCGGTCGAGGTGGTCAGCCGATCGATGACGATGGCCCGGTTGGCGGAGATGTCGTCGAGCGCCCTCATCGGCTCCAGTAGGAGGAAGGGGGAGCCGGCGAAGAAGACCAGGGCGGCCGCGCCGCCGACGAGGAGCAGCCGCCGGACCCTCGCGGCGACAGACGCGCGATCGGCCTGCGCCGAAAGGGCGCCGATGGCCACCGGCAGCGTGACGAAGACCGCGTAGTAGTGCGTGGACATCGCGAGGCCGGTCAGGAGCCCGACGAGGATCCAACGGCGGGAGCGCGCCGGGTCCGACCAGGCGCGCAGCAGCGCGAGATGGGCGAGCACGATGAGCAGCGTCACCGGCACGTCGTGCTTGACGTAGTGCGCGTCGGTCACGGCCAGCGGTGCGAGGCCGAGCAGCACGGCCGCCGACAGGCCCGCGCGCGCGTCCCACAAGCGGGCGCCGAGGTGCGCCGTCGCCCAGACGGTCAGGACGCCGCAGGCGGCCGTGAGGCCGCGGCCGACGAGGTAGATCGACGTCGGGTCCACGAAGAACGCGCGCTCGAACGCCGCGAGCGAGCCGAACATCCCGAGCAGCCGACCCGCGACGAACCAGAGAGCTTCGCAGGCGAACAGCGCGTAGAAGTACAGGCTCGGATACAGGAAGTTGCGCGGGTTGAACTGCGTCTGCGCCAGGCCGACCGCCCGGTTCATGATCGCGACTTCGTCCGGGTTGTGCACCGCGGGCAGGCCGTAGGCGAGCCCGAGGCAGCGGACGAGCGCGGACAGGACGAGCACGGCCCCGAGGATCAGCCGCCAGCGGCGTCGTCCCGCGGCCGAGGCGCCCGGCGCCGGGGGTGGACTAGAGCCGCGCACTGGTTCCGTCAGGCGATCTGCGCCACCCGCGTCCGCGAACGCGCGTCACCAGCTCGACAAGATACGCCCGCTCGGACGGGCGAAGGAAGCCGCTCCACCACAGCATCAGCGCATACGCGATCACGGCCGTGCCGCCGCGCACGACGAGCCCTGCGAGCGGTGCCATCGACGGTACCGCCCAGCGCGCGAGCAGCGCGGCGCCGAGCCCGGCCACGACGACCCGCGCGATGCGCGCCGTCTCGTAGCGCATCGGATAGAACCGGTGCGCGAGCGCGCCCGCCAGGCCGGCCTGCACGGCCGACGCGAAGAGGAACGCGAGCGCAGCGCCGAGCGCGCCATGGCGCGGCATCAGCCAGACGCCGCCGGCCAGCACGGCCGCGGCCGCCGTGAAGGTGGCGACCGGATAGAACTCGGTGCGGCTCGTGAGATTCAGGCCGATGGACGTGAGCAGGTAGACGCCCTGCAGCGCCATGCCGAGCGCGATGATCGGCAGCAGATCGGCGGCGCGCAGGTAGTCCGGCGTGAGGACCACGAGCACGACGTCGTGCGCGACGGCCGTCATCGCCGCCACGAGCAGGGCGAGGACGGCGACGCCGTAGGTTGCGACCTTGGCGAGCGTGATCTTCCCGTCCGGCTCGCGCGCGGCCGCGTAGTAGAACGGCGCCCACGCGGTCTCGAACGCGCCGGTGAAGAACTTGATCGCCGTGCCGAGCGCTTGGCCGTTCTGGAACACGCCCAGCTCCGGCTGGGTGATGTACCGGTTGAGCAGGAGCTTGTTCCCGCCGTCGAGGATCTGCTGGGCCATCCCGTGCGGCACTCGGGGCAGGCCGAAGCGGAGCGCGCGGCTGAGATCGTCCCACGAGAACGTGAACGCGACGAGCGGCCGGCCCCATCGCCACAGCACCGGAAGGAGCAGCAGCGTGACGGCGAGATCCGCGAGGTACACGCCCGTGAGGCCGAGGCCGAGCCAGATCACGAGCGCGATGCGGAGCACGACCGTGCCGACGCTCCTGGCGAACGTCAGGGCGCTGTACGCGACGGCCTGCCGCTGCATGCGCATCGAATGGAACGGCAGGAACGTGGCGGCGATGAGCCACGTGTTCGCGAGCATCAGGTTCGCGGCGGGCAGGTACTTGGCCGGGTCGTCGAAGAGGCGCACCGCGACGAACGGCGCGGCCGCGAACGCGCCGGCGAACACGAGCGTGTTGGCGGCGAGCAGGAACCACAGGATCGTGCTCGCCAGCCGGGGCCGCCGCTCGGCGTCCTCGTGGTAGTAGCGCATGAACGCGCCGTCCAGCCCCCATCGAGACAGCACCTTGGCGAAGGCTTCGATCGCGCCGAGCAGCGCCAGGCCGCCGAAGTCGAGCGCCGTGAGGAAGCCGCCCTTGACGTACACGGCGAGCAGCGCGAAGTTCACGACCTGGATGGCGACGTCGCCGGCGCCGTAGATCGCGACGCCTGTCGAGAGCTGCTTCAGCCGATCGCGCATCGCGAGCCGCTACACGCGTTCGAATCGCAGCACGTTCAGGAAACACCAGCCCGGCACCGGCAGCGCGACGGTCAGCGCCCGGTGCAGCCACCGTAGCCGCGCGGGCTGACGACGAATCAGGCGCGTCAGCACCGGGACGGTGGGGAAGATGCCCCGCCGCTCGACGAGACGGAATCCCGCGCGAGCCGCCAGCCGCAGGAACTCCGCCACCGGACGATCGCCGGGATGCTTCTCGAGGCTCGCGGTCCGGATGAGCCGGCCGGTCAGAAGGAAGTGCACGCGCGACTGGAGGTGCGCGAGGTTCGGCACCGTGACGAGCAGCTCGCCGCCCGGACGCAGGACGCGATGGAGCTCGCCGAACGCGCGCGGCTGTTCCTCGAACGTGAGGTGCTCGAGCACGTCGAGACACAGCGCGACGTCGAACCGGCCATCGTCGACCGGAAGGGCCAGGAGCGACGCCTGCTGCACGTGGGCGGAGCTGTAGTGCGGATCGACGCCGTGCATCGCGAGCCGATCGTGGAACTCCTCGACGAGCACGCCTTCGCCGCAGCCGGCATCCAGCACGGCCGTCCCGCGCGGCAGGCGCTCGAGATACGAGCGGACGATCCGGAGCTTCGCGAGGTAGGTCGGGTAGAACTCCCAGGACGGCGACGGTTGCCGATGGTAGTCGCCGCGCTCGAGGTACGCGCCGCTCCTCGAGGCAGCCGGGACGGCGTCGGTGGGCGGGCCGGCCTGCTGCTCCTCGGTCATGCTGATCATTGCGGCATACATCGGGCGGCGCCGGACTGGACGTCCGGCCGCCGCCCCACGCGGACGTCGCCGGCGCTACGGCGCGATCTGGTAGACGGTCGAGCGAATCCGAGTGTAGTTCATGTTGTCGAGGAGCAGGAACCGGCCGAGGTTCGGGTCGGCCACCGAGGTCGTCGCCACGGCGCTCGTGCCCGACGGGCAATCGGTCGCACCGATGAGCGCGCCGCTCGCGCTCAACTGCTGCGCGCACGCCAGGCCCGACCACGTGCCCATCGTCAACATCATCGTCTGGGTCGCGCTGTTGTAGGCGACGCTCGGCAGGCCGAAGCCGCCGCCGTCGACCGCGCTGTTGGTGCTCTGCTTGAGCAGCGTCGCGGTCCCGAGCGTGCCGGTGGGCCCGACGGTCTTGCCCCAGATCGTCTTGAAGTCGCGGATGAACGTCACGAGGAACTGGCCCGTCGGCGGGCTGAACACCACGGCGGCTTCGCCCTCGATCGGGGCGCTGTCGACGACGAAGGAGTTCGCGCCGACGGCCGCCGCGGCGCCGTCGACGAAGCGGCCCCAGATGGTGTTGCGGCCGCCGTTGTTGTTCCCCCAACTGTAGCCCACGACCAGGCAGCGGCCCGTCGTGTTGCAGGCGATGTGCGGATCCGACTGGCCGTCGGTCGTGTCGGTCAAGAGCGTGCTCGGCGTGACGATCGTGCCGTCGGGCGCCAACGCGGCGACGAACGACTGCGGCGTCGGGTTCGGGGCCCACACGTGCCAGGTGACGAGGAAGACGCCCGCGCCGGGCGAATAGGCGATGCCGGCGGAGTTGCCCGGATCGCGGAACGTTGCCACCGGAATCTCGCTCGTGAGGAACGCCGGGCTGCCGGCGTTGTAGCTGAGGAACCGCGCGGTGCGCTGATGCGACGTGGCGCCGAGGACCTTCGTGTAGGCGACGAGGAAGCGCTGCTGCTCGGGCGAGTAGACGACGCGCGCCCAGCCGGCCTGCTGGCTGCCGGTCGAGATCGCGAACCTCGCGCCGATCGGCCCGCCGTCCTGGCCGACGAACTGGCCGTTGACCGGCCCGCTCGACTGTGTGCCCCAGACGACGAGGTAGACGTTGTTGATCGAATCGAACGCCGCGTCGAATCGCACGAGCCGCCGTGAGTCGTCCGCGACGGTCGTCGGCCCCAACGCTCGGGTCAACGTGCCGGACGGCGGCGCGCCGCCGCCGCCCCCGCCGCCCCCGGCGGGCGCGACCGTGACGGTGGCGGTGGTCGAGTTGGCGGTGCCGATGGCGTTGCTGACGCGGACCCAGTAGCTGGTCGTGCTCGTCAGCGCGGGCGTCGTGTAGCTGGCGGCCGTCGCGCCGCCGATCGGCGAGGCCGTGCTCGGGCTGGTGCCGAGATACCACTGGTAGCTCAGCGGGGTCGTGCCGGTGGCCGCGACCGTCAGCGTCGCGGTGGCGCCGTTGGCGATCGACGGGCTCAGCGGCTGCGTCGTAATCGTCGGCGCCGTGCCGGCCGGCGCGACCGTGACGGTGGCCGTGGTCGAGTTGGCGGTGCCGATGGCGTTGCTGACGCGGACCCAGTAGCTGGTCGTGCTCGTCAGCGCGGGCGTCGTGTAGCTGGCCGCCGTGGCCCCGCCGATCGGCGAGCCCGTGTTCGGGCTGGTGCCGAGATACCACTGGTAGCTCAACGGGGTCGTGCCGGTGGCCGCGACCGTCAGCGTCGCCGTGGCGCCGTTGGCGATCGATGGGCTCAGCGGCTGCGTCGTGATGGTCGGCGCCGTGCCGCCGCCTCCGCCGCCGCCCGCGCCGCTGCCCACCTGGTAGATCGTCGCCCGGATGACGGCATACGCCTGGTTGTCGAACATCGCGAAGCGGCCGCGGCCCGGGTCGGCCACCGCCACGGTGTAGTGCGTCGCTTCGAAGCCGCCCGGCACGCAGTCGGTCGCGCCGGTGGGCGTGCCGCTCGACGTGAGCTGCAGCGCACAGGCCTTGCCCCACCAACTGCCCATCGTGAGCAGGAAGCTCTGCGACGTGCTGTTGTAGGCGAGGCTGGGCAGGCCGAAGCCGCCGCCGTCCTCCGCGCTGTTGGTGCTCTGCTTGAGCAGGGTCGCGCTGCCGAGCCCGCCGTTGACGTCGACGGTCTTGCTCCAGATCGTCTTGAAGTCGCGCACGAAGGTCACGACGAACTGGCCGGTCGCCGGGTTGAACGTGGCGGCGCCGTCGCCTTCGATGGCGGCGCTGTCGACGACGAAGGAGTTGGCGCCGACGGCCGCCGCGGCGCCGTCGATGAAGCGGCCCCAGATGGTGTTGCGGCCGCCGTTGGTGTTGCCCCAACTGTAGCCGACGATGAGGCAGCGGCCCGTCGTGTTGCACGCGATGTTCGGGTCCGACTGGCCGTCGGCCGGGTCGGTCAGAAGCGTGCTCGGCGTGACGATCGTGCCGTTGGGCGCCAGCGCGGCGACGTACGACTGCGGCGTCGGGTTCGGCGCCCACACGTACCAGCTCACGAGGAAGACGCCCGCGCCCGGCGAGTAGGCCACGCCGGCGGCGTTGCCCGCATCGCGGAAGGTCGCCACGGGGATCTCGTCGGTGAGAAACGCCGGGCTGCCGGCGTTGTAGCTGAGGAACCGCGCGGTGCGCTGATGCGACGTGGCGCCGAGGATCTTCGTGTAGGCGACGAGGAAGCGCTGCTGCTCGGGCGAGTAGACGACGCGCGCCCAGC